>JBKPTB010000060.1:0-13644 GCA_046735315.1 Actinomycetota bacterium | reverse complement strand
GCTCGCCAAGCAGCGGCGTGTCGGTCGCCGGCTTGAACACGATCGTGTTGCCGGAGACGAGCGCGGGCGTGATCTTCCACGACGGGATGGCGATCGGGAAGTTCCACGGCGTGATCACGCCGACCACCCCGATCGGCATGCGGACGCTCATGTTGAACTTGTCGCGCAACTCGGACGGAGTCGTCTGACCGAACAGGCGCCGTCCCTCGCCCGCCATGTAGAGGCTCATGTCGATGGCCTCCTGGACGTCGCCCCCGGCCTCCGCCTTGACTTTGCCCATCTCGCGGGCCATCAGCTCCGTGAGCTCCTCCTTTTCGTCCATGAGGAGGTTGGCGAAGCGGTAGAGGATCTCCCCTCGTTTCGGCGCGGGGACGAGCCGCCAGTCCTCGTAGGCCTCCCGGGCGGCCGCGACCGCGCGGTCGACATCCTCCGCGGACGACCTCGGGAAGGTGCCGATCGTCTCGCCGGTCGCCGGATTGATGCTCTCGAAGGTCTCGCCCGAGTCGGCGTCGCTCCATTCGCCGCCGATGTAGTTCTGGAAGGTCTTCGTCCCTGTGAGTGCCACGGAGGCGAGTTTACTCAGACGGCGCGTCCGTCTCCGGGAAGGTGCCTGGGATCCGTGGCCGACGGCGGTCGCGGATCTGGCGCTGCTCGTGGGCGCCGTCTTCGGCTTTCTTCCCCCCGCGCCGGTCGGGACCCTTGCGCCGGTCGATGATCACCGTGACGTTCGGGTTGTCCTTGTAGTACTCGACCATCTTGTCGAACAACTCGTCCGCGAGCTCCGGCGGGATCACGCAGTAGATCACGGTCTGATTGTAGGAGGGTCTGCTGTCGGCGCTAGATCTGAGGAGCACCCTCGAACCATTTCGCCTGCCAGGACGAGCGGAAGTCGTGCCTCGCTTCGCCGCCGAGTGCCACGACCGTGGTGCCGGCTGTCTTGGCCGTCGCGCCCCGAACGACGGCGGGATCCGGTACGGCCACCACGGTGAGAGCCGGCGAGTCGAAGGACTTCCCGTCGACGGTGAAGACGGCCTCGCCCGCGACCACGAGGTAGAGCTCCTCCTGCCCGCTCTTCGTCTCGTCATGGTCGCCAAGCAGGTCGCCGCCCGCCTCGCTCGCAACGTAGACGTTCGCGCCGAACGCGGTCAACCTGAAGTAGTGCTGCAGCGGATACCAGTCGGGATCGCCTTTGTCTTCCGCAGGGATGCGGGGAACGTCCTCGAGACGGCGAACCGCGTAACGAGCCCCGGTCAGAGCGGCGAGATCTCCGGAACGAGCCGCCCGTCCTGCTCGATATGCGCGTTCCAACGCTGGTAGCCCAGGTCGAGCTCCGACAGCTCGTGACCGCGCTCGGCGAGCCGGACCGGCTGCGCCGACTCCGGCGTCACTCGGTACTGGTACCAGGAGATGTCCCACGCCACCGTGACGATGAGCTCGCCGCTCACGCCAGAGAGCGGCACGATGCTCGCACGGGGCTCGCCAAGACTCTTCGCGATCCCGCCGACCGTGCGACGGTAATCGCTCGAGTTGAAGATGTCGGCGGCCTCGACCATCTGCTGCTCGGGCGCGGAGAGCCGGCGCAGAATGGGCTCCGCCACGACGGGTTCGTCCGGCGGCTGACGTCTCGGGTCGAAGAGGGACGCGAGCCCGCGGCGTCGCCTGCGGCGCTGGTTCGGGACTGTCGGGGAGGTCGGGCTGCCCTCCTTGATCCAGCCGTAGTCGACGGCGAGCTCCTGGCAAAGCGGGCAGACGTCGACGAAGTCCTCGCCGTCGGGCGAGAAGCGGAGCGCCCGCTCCCCGGTCAGCAGCGTCCGTTCGCACACAGCGCAGACCCGTGTGACCGATTGGCGGGCGAGTTGTCGCACGACGTGGACCCTAGCCCACGTTCCAGGGGCTGCAACTCCTGCTAAAGTCGCCGAACATGTGTGTTTTACATGTAGGTAGGCGATGAGACCTCGCGGCGGTCGAGGGGCTCGCTGTCGCCGAATGGTCCGCCCGGGACACTGGGGCGTACGCGCGCGCGTGGAACGGTTCAGTGAGCCCGCACTGCTGCTGCTCCTCCGCGAGCGGCCGACGCACGGCTACGAGTTGCTCGAGGCGCTGCCGACGCTGACCGGCGAGGCGCGCGTCGACATGGGCAATCTCTACCGCGTCCTGCGGGCCCTGGAAGAGGACGGGCTCGTCACCTCGCGGTGGGAATCCGGCGAGCCTGGCCCTGCCAAGCGGACCTACGAATTGACCGCCGCGGGCGCGCGCCTGCTGGACGAGTGGGCAACAGCGCTGCGCGGCTCGCGCGAACGCGTTGACACGTTTCTCGAACGCTACGAGGGGAGGTGACCATGCACCACGGACGCAGACGACACCATCGCGGCCTCGGCCGCCGCTGGTACGACCGCGACAACGTGCTCGAACGGCTGGAGAACTACCAGCGTGACCTCGAGCAGGAGCTCGCAGACGTCTCGGATCTGATCGAACGGCTCAGGGCCGGCGAGGCGCCAGGCCAGCCGCAGACGCAGAGCGTGTAAGCAGGGAGCCGAGAGGCGGAGGCTCAGCCCTTCGCCTCCTCGCGCCCAGTCGAACTATCGGGACGTGCCAGACTGCGCCGCCGTGGCAGGTCTTGGTGCCGGAGTCCTCGCCGTTTGCCTGATCTCGGCTACGGGTGCGCTGATCGCCGCCACGCTGGGCATTCACGGCAGAGCGGATGCCTTCCTCACCGCCTACGTCGCGGCCTTTGCGGAGATCGTCGCTCTGTCACTGTTCCTTTCGCCGTTCCACGACCTCAAGCGTGCCGATCTCATCGCGGGAACGGTCGCGCTCTTCGTAGTCACCTACGGGATCTGGTTCCTCGCCGGTTCTCGCCCTTTCGTCTTCCTGCGGAGACCGCCGGCGCCCTTTCCGCGCCGAGGGCCTGTCCTCTTTCTCGGCGTCGGCGTCGCAGTGGGCCTCGGATACGCCGTCGCGCTCATCCTCCGGACGCCGCCGAACGGCTGGGATCCGCTCAATTATCACCTTGCGCGGGTCGCATTCTGGCTCCAGTCAGGACGGATCGGCTACATCGAGCCAACGTACGACGAGCGTCTCAACCTCAACCCGCCAAATGCCGAGATCGGCTCGGCGTTCGCACTCGGCGTCACCCACGACGAGACGACGGTCGGATTCGTTCAATTTTCAGCCGCCGCCGCGTGTGCAGTCGGCGTCTTTGCGCTCGCGCGACGCGTCGGACTCAGCCGCATCGAAGCCGCGTTCGGCAGCCTGCTCTTCCTGACCCTTCCCGTCGTCGCACTGCAAGCCACAGGAGCGAAGAACGACCTCGTGCTCGCCTCGTTCCTCGTCGCCGCGGCGGTCTTCACGCTTGGCACGAGACGGGTCGACATCCCCCTCGCCGGCCTGGCGACGACGTTGGCCGTGGGCACGAAGTCGACCGCGATCTACGGCGTGATCCTCGTGGCCGCCCTTGCGCTGCGCTCACCTTTCCGGCGAGCGCCCAGGATTGCCGCGATCGTCCTCGGTGCGGCCTTCGGCGCATATTGGTACATCGTGAATCTGGTCGAGACCGGGCATCTCCTCGGCGACCAGTCCTCTCAGCAGGCCGTGACTGCGCCGTTTCGGCCGCCGGAGAATCTTCTGACTGCGGTCGGGACAGCCGTGGACACGCTCGACCTCTCCGGCGCAGTCGGCGCGGACATCTTCGTCTACGCGATCGCGGGCTTCGCCATCGCTGCGGGCCTAGTCATCGTTCGTCGGCACAGAGGATCTGCCCCGGTGGCTGCGGTCGTGGCAAGTGTCGTCGCCGCGGTGCCCCTGATTCTCCTCGGCCTCGCCGAACATGTCGGACGTCCTGCTCTCGTTCATCTCTACGGCGCTCTCGGAAAGCCCGAGGGCTACGTCCCGAGTGGCGACACGGCCGTTTCCTCTCCGACAGTCGCCAGCCAGACGGCATCCTGGTTCGGACCGCTGGGCCTCGCACTCGTCGTCTCGACGGGAGTAACGGCTGCCGTGCTCTGCCGGCGAGGTCGCTTGCATCGATACGCCCTGTTCCTGGCTCTCGCCCCCGCGATCTGGTTCGTCCTCATCGCACTCACGTTGAGTTACAACCCGTGGCTCGGACGCTTCTTCATCTTTCCGGTCGCCGTTTCGGCCGCTTTCTGGGGACGGGCGTTGGCGCGGCCCGCGGCCGCCTGGAGCGCCGCTGCGCTCGGCCTCGTCACCCTGGTTCTCACCCTCGATCATTACGACGAGAAGCCCTTGGGGCTCAGGCTGCTCGACCGTACTCACGTGACTTCGGTCTGGTCGATGGCCCGGTGGCAGGTTCAGTCCACGCACGATCCACCACTGGGCCCGGTCTTCCAATTCCTCGACGAACAGATTCCGGCGAAGAGCTCCATTGCCCTGGCGCTCAGCGTGAACGACTTCGGCTACCCGGCCTTCGGGCCGCACCTCGAGCGCCACGTGGCGGTGGTCCCGTTCGGATCGACCGCCAAGAGCATTCAGACACAGTGGCTCTACGCGAGCCAAGAGCGCACGGCCGAGATCGATGCCGCCTGCTGGGAGTTGGTGTTTCGCTCGACCGAAGGCGACGTGTTCAGGCGCAGGCCGGCCTGCGCTTAAACCTTCGCTTCTTCCTTCTCCTTCTTCGCTTCGTCGATCACCTTTTGCGCGATGTGCGCCGGCACTTCCTCGTACCGGAGGAAGTGCATGTGGTAGTCGCCGCGCCCGCCGGTCATCGACGTCAAGGCTTGTGAGTACGTGAGGATCTCGGCCATCGGCACCTCAGCCTTGATCGTGGTCATCCCACCGCGTGGCTCCATTCCCTGCAGGCGTCCACGACGCGAGTTCAGGTCGCCGTTGACGGCGCCCACCGCCTCGTCGGGAGTCGTGACCTCGAGCTCCATGATCGGCTCGAGCAGGACGGGATCGGCCTTCTCGTACGCGGACTTGAACGCCATCGAGCCGGCGATCTTGAACGCCATCTCCGACGAGTCGACGGTGTGGTAGGAGCCGTCGACGAGCACCACGCGCAAACCCTGCACCGGTGCACCCGCGAGCTCCCCGTGCACCATCGCCTCCTGGATTCCCTTGTCCACGGCCGGTCGGAAGCTCTGTGGGATGACACCGCCGACGATCTTGTCGACGAACTCGTACCCCTGATGTCCGTCGAGCGGCTCGAGCACGATCACGCAGTCGCCGAACTGTCCACGTCCCCCGGTCTGCTTCTTGTAGCGACCCTGAGCGCGCGACTCCTTGCGAATCGTCTCCAGGTAGGGGACCCGCGGTTGATGCAGCTCGACCTCGACGTTGAATCGGCTCCTGAGCCGGTCGACCGCAACCTCGACGTGCATCTGGGAGAGCCCGGTCAAGAGCTGCTCGCCGGTCTGCGGGTCGCGACGAAGCTGAATGGTCGGGTCCTCTTCGCTCAGCCTGCGCAAACCCGCCGCCATCTTCTCCTCGTCACCCTTCGACTTCGGGGTGACCGCGAAGCTCATGACCGGCTCGGGGAAGCCGATCTCGGGCGTATCGATCTGCCGTTCGGAGTCGAGGAGGACATCCCCCGTCTGCGTTTCCTTGAGCTTCGCGACGGCGCCGATGTCGCCCTCGCCGAGCTCGGCTACCTGCGCGTGCTCTTTGCCCTGCAGCTGCATCAGCTGGCCGATGCGCTCCTTCGAATGCGCGCGCGCGTTGACGATCGTGGAATCTGCCTTGAGCGTGCCGTTCAACACCCGGAAGACGTTGATGCGGCCGGCAAACGGATCGGCGATCGTCTTGAAGACGAATGCGGACGTGCCGTCGCCGTCCACGCTGATCGGCGCCCCCTTCTTGGCGGGCGAGGGCACGCCCTCCACCAGGAGGTCGAGCAACGCCGTGGTACCGAGGTTCTTGGAGGCCACGGCGCAGGCGACGGGGAAAACCTCTCCGCGGGTGACGGCTTCTTTCAGAGCGTGCGCGACTTCCTCCGGAGAGAGCTCTTGCCCTTCGAGGTACCGCTCCATCAGACCCTCGTCCGTCTCGACGACCGCGTCGAGCAGCTTCTCGCGATACTCGTCCACTTCGGCCTGGACCTCGGCGGGAATCTCGACCGGCCCGCCCTCCTTCTGACCTTGTGGATCCGTGTAGGCCTGCATGTGCAGGAGGTCGACGATCCCGGTCAGCTCGTGCTCCGAGCCGATCGGGATGTGCACAGCGACGCACTTGTCCGACAGCTGCGAGCGCAGCGCTTCGAGCGCGCGAAAGAAGTCGGCGCGTTCTCGGTCGAGCATGTTGACCACGACCACGCGAGACAGTCCCGCCTCTTCTGCACGTCCCCAATGGCGCGACGTCTGCACCTCGACACCCATGACGGCGCTCACGGCGAAGAGCGCGCCCTCGACGACCCGCAACGCCGCAATTGCGTCACCCTGAAAGCCGGCGTCGCCCGGAGTGTCGATGAGATTGATCTTTCGTCCCTGCCACTCGACGTTGCTGATCGAGGCTGAGAGCGACATCTGCCGGCGCTGCTCGTCGTCGTCCCAGTCGCTCACGGTCGAACCCGACTCGACCGTGCCCAGCCGGTTGGTCGCGCTCCCCTGGTACAGCAGGGCCTCGACGAGTGACGTCTTTCCCGTCCCGCGGTGTCCGACGACGGCGACGTTGCGGATCTTCCCGGGCTCGAATGGCATGCGTTGACTCCTCTGTGCGACGCGGTTTGCGCCGCGCATGGTATCGCGGTGATTCGCCTCGACCGGGCGACTGCGCGACTGCTAGCTCTCGAGTGAGGCTCTGGTGGTCGAGCCCGAGAGGCGCGCCTTTAGGCGGAGGATCGCCTTCGTGTGGAGCTGCGAGACGCGCGACTCGGTCACACCCAGGACCTCGCCGATCTCCCGGAGTGTGAGCTCCTCGTAGTAGTAGAGCGTGACCACCAGCTTCTCGCGCTCAGGCAGGCGGGCGATGGCCTCGCCGATCGCCTCCTTCATCTCGGTCTGCGAGAGCGTGCCCTGGGGATCCGGCGCCTCCGTGTCCTCGATCGTGTCGATCAGCGCGACCTGGTCGCCGCCGCCCGTGTTGACCGTCCAGAGCTCGTCGAGCGCAGCGATCGACGAGCGGGAGATGTCGGTGAGCGACTCCTCGAGCTCGTCTGTGGAGATGCCGAGCTTCTCCGAGATTTCCTCGTCGGTCGGAGCCCGATGCAGCTTGCGCTCGAGCTCTGCGATCGCGCGCTCGATGTCCCGAGCGCGTGCCCGCACGGACCGTGGGACCCAGTCCATCGCGCGTAGCTCGTCGATGATCGACCCCTTGATCCTGGCGATCGCGTACGTCTCGAACTTGACGTCGCGTTCCGGGTCGTAGCGTTCGATCGCACCGATCAGCCCGAGCAGGCCGTAGGAGACGAGGTCGCCCTCGTCGACGTGCGCCGGCAGGCCGGAGCCGAGACGACCAGCCACGTACTTCACGAGCGGCGCGTAGGTGAGGATGAGCCGGTCGCGGAGCGCCTTGTCGCCCTTGTTCGTCCGGAACTGGCGCCAGAGGTGCTGGGTGTCGGCGGCCTCGGCCACGCGCAGAGGATACGCGGTGACTCGGCCTACCTCAGCGCCCGGAAGGCCATGGTCCCCAACCAGACGGCGAGCACGGCCGCGGCGAGGGCCACCACCCAGCGGCCCACCTCTCCCCCGGCCCCGTTGGCCGCGGCGAACGCACCCCCGGCGAAGGCGAGCGCGAGGAAGGCGAAGAGCGCGCCGAGCGCCGGGCGTTGCTTCATCCGCTGCGAGATTCGAAAAACCGCACGGCTACAATCCTCTCGACCCAGGGGCGTAGCTCAGTTGGTAGAGCGGCGGTCTCCAAAACCGTAGGCCGGGGGTTCGAGTCCCTCCGCCCCTGCTTCCTCTTTGCAGCATAAACCGCACTTACGGGTTGCAACCGCTAGAGACCGCTCCTGCTGGCGGATGGGTCCGAGCCGCGTTCGGCTTCGGCCGCATGGTGCTCACGTTCGACCTTTTCGAAGCCGCGTCTGTCACGTCAAAGAACCACTGCTCCCAGTACGTGCGCACTGCACCGTCGGGATTCCTCATCTTCCTCGGCTCTAATCCGAAGCCGGATCAGACCTTGCCGGGTTGGCGAAGATCAACGCCAAGTGGGTCCTTCGGCCGATTGCGCCCCGGGGTCCGAGGTTGGACCCTGAAGTGGCTCCGGACTTATCGGCGCATGGAAGAGGAGCTAGGGCTCGGACGTCTTGATACGGGGAGCACCATGGGAGGGCTGCGGGTGACAGAAGCGAGTAAGCCACGTCTGGACGGGCCGTCCTTCACTCGGGGCTGGACCTTCATCACCAATCACGCCCAGGTTCTGCTTGCTGTTGCTCAGAAGCCCGACGTGCGGGTGAGGGAGATTGCGACTGCTACCGGCATAACGGAGCGCCACGCTTATCGGATGCTGCGCGACCTGCAGGAAGCGGGTTATGTCGAGCGTCGTCGTGAGGGACGTTGCAACATCTACCGGACCCATCCCGAATTGCCGTTGGGTGATCCGGTTCTGGAGGAACAGTCACTGCGTGAGCTCGTCCGGCTGATCGGCAAAGCCAAAACGACCAGGGGCCTCCGTGTGTTGCCTTCGCCAGAGCGCTCAGCGAGCTAGAGAGGCTGTTAGTCCGCTTTAAGGGACAGTGCCAGCCAAATCAAGCATGACCGAACGGTCATGAACGAATAGTCATGACTGAACGGTCTCTTGTCCGGGGGCGTGACCCTTCGTAAGGTCCCACAGCCGCTGTGGATAACTCATCCACAAGGCCTATGAAAGGGGGGTTCTTCCTAGCACTCAATTGCGATTCGCTCTCGGCCCAAGGACAGCGGCATCCAGAGAGCTTGTACGCGGGTCGGAGGCAGAGCTATCCCGACTCGAAACAATGGAGAAAGGACTCCAACATGCGGCGAATCTCACTCGTTGGGGCAATAGTCTTCGCGGCCGTCATGACATCGACGGCACTGGCGGCAGTCAACGTCAAGGTGGAGCCCACCGCAAGCTTCAGTGGAGCTTCGGTGACTCTGACCGCTGGCAACTTCAGCGGACTGGGGAGTGTCCCGGCCAGTGCCACCCTGACGGTCACGGGGTTGGCTACGTATACGTGTCACAACAATGGGAACCCCGACAATGTGGTGCCAGGCCAAAATCCGGTTCAAGCGCAGGGCGGGTCGTCGGGCCCGGTCGACCTCGGCAACGCTGACCACAATGGCCGCGGCACGGTCGCGGGTATCACGGCATCGGTAAGTTTCCCGCCGACTCCCTCGGCACAGACTGTTGGATGTGGGGGAAAGGGGAGCACCAACTGGACGGTTGTGCCCAACACCCTGACCGCCACAGACGCGAAACTTGTCATCACGCAGGGCGGCAGCACCATCTTCTGCCGGACCTACACGCTGAACGGATCAGCGACCGGGACACCTTGCTAACCACCTGACTAAGAGACGGCGGCGATTCCATCGGGGTCGCCGCCCCTCTCTCCCCCATCCCCGCGCGAACGAGAGTAGCCGCGTGCGGCCGCTAGGCGGGGAGCTCGAGCTCGTTGCGCTCGCCTTGTCTGCGCCCGCGGTAGCACGATGGAATCGTTCGTCACGTTCCGTCTGTAGGTGGGCGCGCTCGTCGGGGCCTGAGCGTCGGCGGACGGCGCGCTCTCTCTCGATTGTCTCAGCGGTGCACGGCGGAAGGATCTACCTCAGGCGGATGACGCGATCGTGCTTCTTCGCATCTTCCAGGCGTGACTTCGCATCTCTCTCTGCCCGCTCAAGGGGAGCCAACGCCCACACCTCCGTCTCGTACAACTCCGACACACGCCGGCCGATGCTCCGGAAAACCGCAGCTACCGCCAAGCCGACGAGCAGGGAGAGCACGAGAAACACACCGGCACCCACCACGATCCAGGCCCACATGGACATCGTGGTCTATTTGACGGCAGAACCCCCAAAATCCTTGCTGCCAATCCCTCGAACGAGGGAGCAGCCGTCCTCCAGGACCGCAACACTGATTCGAGTCCCTCGGCCCCGCTTCACTGCGCAACGGGGCCCCGAACGACCACGTGTCCCGGTTCGGGCACGTAGCCGTGGCGCTGGTTCAGTCGCCTGATCGGCTCGTTTCGCTCCTCGTTGGCCGTCTCGAGGCGGGTGAAGCCGTTGCGCTTCGCCCACGCGATCTCGGCACGCTTGAGAGCGCCCGCGATGCCGCGCCCTCGCCACGACCGGCGCACGCCGGTCATGTCGTGCATCGCTACGCCGGGCCGGGCGTTCGAGAGCGAGAGCTTGGCATACCCGGCAACCTCGTCTCCGGCGAGGGCGACAAAGGTCGCCTCAGGCCGGTCGCCGGTCCCCTGCATGTCCATCGACAGCCACTGCTCGAACGACGGCATCACTTCGTCTTCCTCGCCCGGAACGTCCGGGTACGCCTCGCGGGCGACCGTGTACACGTCCTCGATCAGGTCGGGACGCTCTGCCCACGTGGTGACCGCGATACCGGCCGGGGGATCGACATCCGGAGCCGCGACCGAGGCGAGGTCGAGCACGAGGCGCGAGTTCCTGCCCACCTCGACGTAGCCTCGGCGCTGCGTCCACGCGATGCTCTCGCCGTCGAGCTCTCGCACCTCCCCGATCAGCTCGCCGTAGCCGAGGTCGTTCGCCCACAGCCCGAGACGCGCGAGCAGCGCCGTTCCAAGCCCTCGGGCTCGTTCGCTGCCGACGACGCGAACGTTGCCGCGCGCGACGCCGGGCGGCTCGTGCCAGCCACCAACCCCGATTCCTGCTCCGACGTCACGGTCCCCACCCGAGGCGAGTAACCAGACGGTCTCCTGCGCCTGCCGCCGCCAGTCCACGTAGTCCTCCACCGTGCCCGTGTCCTCGTCGACGGCGCGCATGACCGCGACCCACCGGTCGAGCTCGCCGTCCCCGATCGAGCGGATCTCGTCCACGCGGCGATGATCGCACGAAGGGGGATGAATTTTTGCGGGACGTCCTGTTGAGTGCGTCGACATGCCGCGCCTCCTCTCCCCCGTGCTCGCACTCGCCCTTGCCCTTGGAGTTGCCGCCGCGCGGCCTGCTCCCGCAGAGTCGACGCACCTCAAGCTGATCGTCGGGGTCACCGACGACACGGCGAAGTGGATGACGCGTCAGGACGGAATCGTCGGCGTCCATCGCGACCTCCGGCTGATGGCAGTTCGAGTAACCATCCCGTGGCGCCCGGGTCAGGTCAGGCCGAACAGACTCCAGCAGGTCTACCTCCACCGGATCGCCCGGATGCTGCAACTCAACGACCGCATCGTCCTCAGCGTCTACAACGTCGCCCGCTACGCCCCGGCGACCCGCGTCCGGCGGAACCAGTACTGCGCGTTCCTGCGCGGCGCGGTGCGACGGCTGCCTCTCATCTCTGACGTCGAGATCTGGAACGAGGCGAACTCGCCGACGTACTGGCCGCAAGAGGACGGGTCCGACACGTATGCCGCCCTGCTGGCGCGTTGCTACGACGTGCTGCACGCTCGGCCGGGGCCGACCAACGTCATCAGCTCCACCGCCTCGCGACACGATCCGGCCGGGTTCGTGTTCGCACTGGGAGTGACCTACCGGCTCAGCGGTCGCAGCCGCCCGCTCTTCGACACGTTCGGCCACAACCCCTATCCCGAAACCTCCGCCGAACCGCCGTGGGTGCTCCATGCAGATTCCGACGTGCTGGCAGAGGGTGACTACGAGACCCTGATGAACGTTCTGCAGACGTCATTCGCCGGAACGGGCCAACCCGTTCCCGGTCAACGGGGCGTGGGCATCTGGTACGTGGAGGACGGATTTCAGACCGTCGCGCCGCCGGACAAGCGACGCTTCTACCGAGGCCAGGAGAACGACCCGCACGCGCTTCCCGCAGTGGCACCGGAGGCTGTGGCCGGGTCCGGTGTCGTCGACCAGGCCACGCAGCTCCGCGACGCCGTGCTGCTGGCCTACTGCCAGCCGGCGGTGACCGGATTCCTCAACTTCGGGCTCCTGGACGAAGATCGACTGGGAGGCTGGCAGGCGGGTCTCCTCTGGCGCGACGGTTCGCGCAAGCCCTCCTACGATGCGTTCAAGGCGGTCATCGCGGAGGTCCGCGAGCGGGGTACCGACTGCTCGAAAGTCCGCGGAGCGCCCAAGGGCTGACCGCGCGTGCCGGTAGGCTCCGGCGCCGTGCGCGTGTCCTTCCTCGTCCCGGCCTACAACGAGGCGTCGACGATCGTCGAGCTGCTCGACCGTGTGGCCGCGCTCGAGCTCGACAAGCAGATCGTCGTCGTCGACGACGGATCGACGGACGGCACCGGCGACCTCGTAGATCGCTGGCGCGACGGTCGCAACGACGTCGTGCTCGTGCGGAAAACGAACGGCGGCAAGGGCACGGCAGTGCGCGCGGCGATCGCACATGCGCAGGGGGACATCGCCGTGATCCAGGACGCGGATCTCGAGTACGACCCCGCCGACGTCCCCGCGCTGATCGAGCCGATCGAGCGCGGGCATGCGGACGTGGTCTTCGGGTCGCGGCTCTCCGGCGGTCGTCCACAGCGCGCCTACCTCTTCTGGCATCTCCTCGGCAACCGCTTCCTGTCGCTGCTGACGAACATCCTGTACAACACGACGCTCTCCGACATGGAGACGGGGTACAAGGCGTTCCGGATCGAGGTGCTGAGGTCACTCGATCTCCGCCAGGACGACTTCGGGATCGAGCCGGAGATCACCGCCAAGATCTGCAAGCGCAAGCTGCGCGTCTACGAGCTGCCGATCGCCTACTACGGCCGCACCTACGCAGAGGGGAAGAAGATCACATGGAGGGACGGCTTCAAGGCGATCCGCGTCCTCCTCGGCGTACGCCTGTTCGGCTGAGCCTCGTCGCAACCGCCGCGGTGGCGGGCGCGTTCGCGGTCTCCGCGGCGATCGAGGCCCACGACGTCCTCCCCCGCGTCGAGGATGGAATTGCGCGCGACTCGAAGCTCACCGGTCTCGAGCGCGACCATGCAGCCGGGGACCGCCTGCTCCTGCGGCCTGCGCCGTTCGACTCGTTTCGCGCGACGCTCAGAGCCCGCGAGCGTTACGCCGTCGACGTGCCGCCCGGCCAGAGAGGCCCGTCCATCACGCGCGGAGACGTCGTCCGCGCCTACTCCGCGTTCTACTTCTTGCCGGCGATCCAGGTCCCGAGGGCGCAGCGGGTCTTTCACTATCGGTTCCGATGAGGACCGCCGGACTCCTCGGCGCGAACCTGCTCATCTTCGTCGCAGGTGTGGGCCTCTTGCCGCTCCTCGGCGTGGCGCGCTCCTGGCGCGAGCTCCTGTCGCGCTGCGGGCTCGGATACCTCTGCGGTCTCGTTCTCGTCGGGATCGTCTCGGCACATCTGGCGCTCGTGCACGTATCGGTGGGCTGGGCGGGGCTCGCCTTGCTGGCGGGCGGTGCGGTCGCGGCCACGGTCTGGCTCCTCCGCGGGACGACACGACCTCGCCTCGAGCGTCCCGGGTGGGTGGATCTGGCCGGAGCTGCTGCATTCGCCGCCCTGGTCGTGGAGTACGCGCGCGCCTTTCGGGTCGCACCGCTCAACCGCTATGACGCCTGGGCGATCTGGACCCTGAAGGGACATGCGCTCTACGCCTTCGGCTGGGCCGATCCCGTGGTCTTCGCCGGAACGTCGTAC
>JBKPTB010000059.1:0-7393 GCA_046735315.1 Actinomycetota bacterium | reverse complement strand
TCAACGCCGACAACGAGCTGAAGTACGGGATGGTCGACGGCAAGGACAACCCGGCCCCGGACGGAGCGACGATCGGCGGCGGAATCGCCGGCGGCCCCGAGGGTTACGAAGGACACGTCACCTTCTACGTCGCCGTGCCCGACATCGAGGAGGCGCTCCAGAAGGCCGAGAGCCTCGGTGGCACCCGTGTGTTCGGGCCGGAGAAGGTCATGGACATGATCGAGCTCGGCCAGTTCAAGGATCCCGAGGGTCACGTGATCGGAGTGGTCAAGCCGGTCGAACATGTAGGTGATGCGTAGGTTCCGCGTCGGGCTTACTCTTCGGCCCATGGCGCGGTTGTGCATCGGGACGATCGCAACGGCCGTCGTCGCGCTCGTAGTCACGGCGACGGTCACCGCGGCAACGCCGCGGCTCAGCGTCCAGCCGGCGAGTGTCGCTCGCGGAGGGACGGTGACTGTCAGCGGTAGAGGCTGCCTTGCCGGCGACGTCGTCTACCTGATCTCGCCCCCGTTCGTCGGGAACGCGTTCGTGGAGCATTCCGTCGCGACGAAGGCCCGCTCGAACGGCACTTTTTCTCGACGTGTGCGCATCAGGAGGCTCGTCCACGTCGGCCGCTACCTGATCACCGCTCGTTGCGGGGGCGGGAATCTCGGAGTCGCCGCGCACCTTCGCGTGCACTGATTGGCACCGTTCCTGATCGTTACCTGGCAGGTCGGGGGAGGCGTCCACCCCCGCTCGGGCTCGCGCGCCTGCTGGCTGCACGCGGTCACGAGGTCCGAGTTCTCGGTCCACGGAATCGGAGGATCTCCGTGCGAACGCCCGGCGCCCGCGACGCGCGATCGCCGAATACCGGAACGGCACTCGTCGTGTAGAGGCCGCTCGAGGAGCTGGTCGGCTAGTCGGAGGACTCCCCGACCCTGAAGCGAACGGGGGCCTCACCAGCGGGCATCGGGCCCGCATTCAGAGGAGGGGATCAATGGAAGCAGCAGCAGTCGCTGTGGTCCGGACGCGGAGCATCGCGCGTTGGACTGCATTGGCAGGAGCTGTCTACGTCGTGCTGTTCGTGGTCGGAACGATCGTGCTCTTCAGCGGTTCCCCTGGCGGCGACGCCGCCCCATCGAAGGTGATCCAGTGGTACTCCGACAGCGGCCATCGAGACCAGGTGAACATCGGCTGGATCCTCATCGGCCTCGCCCTGTTCTTCTTCCTCTGGTTCGTCGCGACGGCTCGCCGAGCCGTGATGGCCGTCGACGCCGAAGGGATCCTGACATCCGTTGTCGCGATCGGTGGGACCGTCTATGCCGCCGTCGCCTTCGCGAGCGTCGCACTGAACGCGGGGATCAGAACGATGAGCGACGACACGTATCGGCATCAGGTCTTCCCCGAGCTCATCCATGCGGCCGACGACGCGGGCTACGTCATGCATGCCAGTGGAGCCGCTGCGCTCGGCGCGATGATCATCGCCATGTCGCTCGCGTTCATGTGGGCGGCCGTCTGGCCGAAGTGGGCCGGCTGGCTGGGAGTCGTGGTCGGAATCCTCGCGATCGGCGCGATCTTCTTCTTCACCCAGTTCCTATTCCTGCTCTGGATACTCGTCGTCTCGATCGTGCTGTTCCTCCGCGGCCTACCGGCCGCCAGAGCCATCTGAAGTAGGCCGCAGGGCGTGAGGCTCCGGAATGCGCCGGAGCCTCACCGCCAGCTGCAATCCTTCGGCCGTGACGCTGCCGACTGTCACGGCTGAGGAGCTCCGTCGGAGGCTCGAGAACGGCGACTCGTTCGTGCTCGTCGACGCGCTGGCGCCGATGGTGTATGCGCACTCCCACCTGCCGGGTGCGATCAACCTTCCCGCCGCGAGCGTCGACCCGCATCGTGTCGCCCGACGAATTCCGGACCGGAGTACCGAGATCGTCGTCTACTGCTCGAGCGAAGAGTGCGAGGACTCACACGTGACGGCCGCGAAGCTCGTGCAACTCGGGTACACGAACGTCAAGCACTACGCCGGCGGCAAGGACGAGTGGCGCGAACTCGGGCTGCCACTCGAGCGAGCCGGCAAGCCGTACGTGCCGACCTCCTAAAAAGCGAGGAGGCCCCGCACGAAGCGGGACCTCCTTATTCCCCTTAGGCGAACCGAAGAGCCGGCCCGGCTGCGCGCTTTGCGGCTTTGGCGGCGAATCCCGGTAGTGCGAGCAGGATCAGCGCCAGAACCAGCAGGATGAAGTAGAAGCGACGCTTTCTCATCTCAGGTCGCCGGAATCGCCGGGACGTTCACTTCCGGCGTGTAGGTCGCGCGGTAGCCAAGCGCTCGCCCGAACGGTGCGCCGAGGGCGAGACCGGCCCGCTGCATCCAGGCCGGCGGATGCGGCAGTCGCACCGTGTCGAAGTGGGCACGCGCGATCACGGCCAGTCGCAGTGGGTTCGGCATGCCCTTGCGATTCGTCTTGCCGTCGGCGGCGAGGGTGAACATCGTCTCGAGAAGCGACTCGAACTGGAGTGCCGGCCGTACCTCGCAGACGAACCGGACCTCGTCCTTGCCCGCGTTCCAGAACTTGTGCGTGGTTCCCGCCTCGACGACCGCCACCTCGCCGCGACCGAGCTCACGCTTCTCCCTACCGGTCTTGATCCCGAGCGTTCCCTCGATGACCGCGAAGCGCTCGCTCTGCGACGGGTGGACGTGCGCGGCAGCGACGAAGCCGTCCGGCTGCACCGCGCACTCGATGACGACCGCTTCGCCGGCGGTGTCCGCGGACGTGGTACGGAAGGTGATGCGCTCTCCCGTGACCGGGTTGTGAATGGTGTCGCCGGTGCGGATCATCTCTGCCTCCTTGAGTTCGGTTGACACACCGGAGGCTAGGTCCACAGGGGCCGCATTTCGTCGGCGCGGAGAGGGATCTCGTGTCGTCTCGAGGTGGATCTTGTGGGAGGCGCGACTCATCCTCCCGGATGAGACCGGGCTAGCCCACGTCGCCGCCGGAGTGACCGCACCACCGACCTTCATGTGCTGGAAGCCTCGGCAATGCGGGCCGGGACCGGCGCGGCCTGCGCCGACCCGCGCCAGAGCGAAACGCTGACGCCAACGACCCAGACGATGAAGCCGACGTAGCCGAGCAGCAGCACGCTGCCGAGGGCCCCGCCGTCCACCTCGTTGCCCATGACGCTGCCGGCGCCGACCGCGAGGAGCAGGGCGACGACGGTTCCTAGGAGCACGAGCCACCGCGGGAGGACGCGTGTCTCCCTTGCTCCGACCGCGACGCCCACGACGAAGACGGCAAGCGGAATGCCGACGAGGACGCCGACCCAATGATCGGCTCCGTAACCGACCCAGAGCTCGTTGCCGCTCGCGCCGTGGCCGACCGCGCGGACGAACACGACCGAGAAGACGTTCCCGACGATGCCGAACGCTGATCCTGCGATCCCGCAGAGCGCCAGCATCCACCAGCCGCCCTCCCTTCCTTCAGCGCGACGAAGGCGTGCCGCTACGACGGCACCGAACAGGAGGAGCGCACCGGAGAGGAGCGCACCGAGATATGCCGCAGCGAGGAGCCCTTCGCGATTCACGGTCGCCGAGCGTGCGATCTCCGTGATCGGCTTGTCGGGACTCGGCAGGGCCGGGAGCATGGTGAAGAGCGAGACCAACAGGACGACAGCGGCGATCCCCGCGATTGCGCCCAGCCGGTCGAGCGTGCGATCGGATCGGTCTTTCATGAAAGGCCTCCTTCTCGTCGTGAGCTTCTCCGACGCTAAGGAGCTCGAACGCGCGTGTCGTCTGCCGCGCGAACGATCTTCATGTCTGCCGAAAGACAGATGCGCACACCCAGAACACGTTGTACTTTCAGACGCATGAAGCCACGGACGGTACTTGGCCGAACGCGCGCAGCAGGCCGGCGCTTCGGCGACGTTGCGCTCGCGGTCGTGTTGGCGACCATCGGCCTGCTGGACGTCTTGTTGCCCGACGACTACCACACCGGCTCGCGTCCCGTGCTGGCGGTGACGACCTTCGCCATGACCATCGCCCTCGCCTGGCGGCGTCTGCACCCGCTCGGTGTTGCGCTCTTCGTCTCAGCCGTCCTGCTCGCCCAGACCGCCTTCGCGCCGACGCCCCATCCGCCGGACAGCCCGTTCCTCGCGTGGATCATCGCCGTGTACTCGGTTGCGGCTCACACAGATCTTGGAGCCGCCGTGCTCGGAGGAGTCGCGCTGCTGGTCGCCGTCGATTCATGGGTGAGCCTCACACCGAACAACGGCGGCACGGACCTCGTCTTCATCTCCATCATCCTGCTCGGCTTCTGGATCGCGGGCAGGGTCGTGCGATCGCGGAATGTCCTTGCCGGCGCGCTCGCCGAGCGAACGCGCGAGCTCGAACGCGAGCGGGAGGAACGGGCGCGACTCGCCGTCGCAGAGGAGCGATCCCGCATCGCCCGTGAGCTCCACGACGTCGTTGCGCACACGCTCGGCGTGATCGTCGTCCAGGCGGGAGCCGAACGCCTCCATCTGCAACCCGACTCTCCCGCGCACGCGACCTTCGCCTCGATCGAGGAGTCTGGGCGAAGCGCCCTGGAGGAGATGGGACGCCTGCTCGGCATGCTGCGCACGGATACCGAGCACGACGCTCTGATCCCGCAGCCAGGCCTGGCGCGCCTCGACGATCTGCTGGCGCACACGCGCGAGACGGGGCTCGACGTCGAGCTCGTGGTCGAGGGCACACCACGTCCGCTCGGAGCCGGTGCCGACGTCTCGGCGTACCGCATCATCCAGGAGGCGCTGACGAACACGATTCGCCACAGCGGCTCGAGCCGTTCGCGCGTTCGCCTGCGCTGGGGTGCCGCAGCGCTCGAGATCGAAGTCGCTGACGACGGCGTGGGCCCTCCCGCCGAAACGTCCCATGTGGGGCACGGTCTGCTGGGGATTCGCGAGCGCGTCGCGCTGTACGGCGGGGCGCTCGTAACCGGTCGCAGCGATCTCGGCGGCTATCTGCTGGTCGCGACCCTCGCCGATCCCGTTTCATGAGCACGATCCGCGTTCTGCTCGCCGACGACCAGCCACTCGTCCGCGCCGGGTTGCGCCGCATCATCGACGCCGATCCCGAAGTGACGGTCGTGGGTGAGGCGGGTGACGGTCGCGACGCCGTCCGGCAGGCCGAGGCTATTCGGCCTGACGTGGTTCTGATGGACGTGCGCATGCCCGTGTTCGACGGGATCGAGGCGACGCGCCGGCTCACCGATGCAGAAAATCCTGCTCGTGTCATCGTCCTGACGACCTTCGGACTCGACGAGTACGTGCTCGCCGCCCTCCGCTCGGGTGCAAGCGCATTCGTCCTGAAGGAAGCGCCGCCGGAAGACATTCTCGGCGCCATCCACTCGGTTGCATCGGGAAAGGCGGTAATCGATCCGGCCGTTGTGCAGGCTGTCATCGACGAGCTCGCGAAGCGGCCGCCGCGCGCCGAGCTCGCGGCGAGCATCGCCGAGCTCACACCACGCGAACGAGAGGTGTTGAGCCTCCTCGCGCGCGGCCTCTCCAACGCGGAGATCGCAGCAGAGCTCGTCGTCGGCGAGGGCACCGTGAAGACGCACGTCGCACGCGTGCTGGCGAAGCTGGACGTGCGCGACCGCGTGCAGGCCGTCGTCTTCGCCTACGAAGCCGGCGTCGTCTAGCGCAGAACCATCCGCTACGCGAGCGTCTGCGTTTGAACGCGTCGCGCGCAGACGACGCTGAGGACGATGAGCGCGATCGCAATAACCGGAGCTGCCACGCTCCAGGCGAGCACAAGGCCGCCGACGATCGCCCCGACGGAGACCAGCGCCGCGCCGGCCCAGGGGGAACGGTCGAAGATCCGAAGGCCGGCGAAGAGCAGCACTCCGGCTGCGACGAGGAAGATGATCCAGAACACGCGACCACCCGTGCTCGAGTCCTCCCAGACCGCGGGGAGCGCGCCGACGACGACGCCGACGAGGATGTAGGCCGCGCCGGCAAGCTTCCCGAGGGCGGAAAGACTCTTCCTAGCCGTCGAGTTACGCATGAGCTGCGATCGTAACCTGCTGTTCTGCCGAGCTCTAGTCGCGGTCTACGGTTCGTCGCCCGCCAGGCCGCACTCATAGGCGAGCACGACCGCCTGTACCCGATCGCGCACGTTGAGCTTCATCAAGACGTGCGCCACGTGTGTCTTGACCGTGGTGTCGCTGACGAAGAGCTCTTTTGCGATCTCGGCGTTCGAGAGACCTCTCGCGACTAGCTTCAGCACCTCGAGCTCACGCGTCGTCAGCTCGGCGACCTCGGGAGGCAACGTCCGAGCCGATGGAGGCGGCCGACGGACGAACTCCTCGATAACTCGCCGCGTGACCGATGGCGCCAGGAGCGCGTCGCCCTGCGCAACCGCGCGGATGCCCGCCACGAGCTGCTCCGGCGGGACGTCCTTGAGCAGGAAGCCGCTCGCACCCGCCCTGAGCGCGTCGTAGACGTACTCGTCCATGTCGAAAGTCGTCAGCATGACGACCTTCGTGGTGACGCCATCGGCTGCGAGCAGCCGACGGGTCGCCTCGATCCCGTCGACCTGCGGCATACGAACATCCATGAGGACGACGTCGGGTTGCAAGCGCAGCGCCTCCGCGACTGCATCCGCGCCGTCCCCGGCTTCGCCGGCGACCTCGATGTCCTCCTCGGCATCGAGGATCATGCGAAAGCCCGCGCGGACAAGTGCCTGGTCGTCAACGATGAGGACGCTGAGACTCATGACGTAAGCGGGAGCCTCGCGCGCAACCGATATCCGCCGCCGGGCTGCGGCCCCGCTTCGAGCTCGCCGCCGTAAACCGACACGCGCTCGCGCATGCCGACCAGGCCGTGCCCACCGCCGTCCCCGTTGCCCACGCCTCGGCCGTCGTCGCGGACCGTAACCTCGAGCTGGCTGTCGCCGTAGCTGACGAGCACCTCGGCCCGTGTCGCCTGCGCATGCTTCAGCGCATTCGTCAGGCCCTCCTGCACCAGCCGATAGGCAGTTAGGTCGACTCCCGCAGGAAGCTGTGTTGCGACTCCCTCGACGCGCAACTCTACGGGCAGTCCCGCTTCTCGGGCCTGGTCGACGAGGCGGTTGAGGTGATCGAGGCTCGGTTGAGGAGCGAGTGCCGGCCCCTCTTCGGGCCGCCGAAGAACGCCCACCATCCGGCGCATCTCGGCGAGCGCCTCCCGGCCGGTTCGCTCGACGATGAGCAAGGCTTCGCGCTCGCGGTCCTGGTCGGGCCGGAGGAGCCGCCGGACCCCCGACGCCTGCACGGTCATCACGCTGACGCTGTGACCGACGACGTCGTGCAGTTCGCGCGCGATTCTCGCCCGCTCCTCGGCAACGGCTGCGTGAGCACGCTCCTCACGTTCGCGTTCCGCGCGGACGGCCCGCTCCTTCGCCTCG
>JBKPTB010000058.1:0-6116 GCA_046735315.1 Actinomycetota bacterium | reverse complement strand
GCTGATCACCACCTTGGTCCGACCCGTGGCGTGCTTCGCGACGTAACACGCGTCGGCTGCCACCGTCGTCCCGTCGTACCCGGACGCGTTCGAGACGTCCATGCCGGTGAGCTCGCAAATCGCCGTCTGGTACTCGAAGATGGCCTGGAGCACCCCCTGGCTCATCTCGGGCTGGTACGGCGTGTACGCGGTCAGGAGCTCGCCGCGTTGGAGCACGGTGTCCACAACAGCGGGGACGTAGTGGTCGTAGATGCCCGCACCGAGAAACGAGAGCTCCTTCGAGCTGTCGACATTGCGAACCGCGAGCTCCTCCAGCTCACGTGTGAGCTCTTGCTCCGAGAGCGCCGGCTCCAGGGCGAGCTCGCGCGAGAAGCGCACCCTCTCGGGAATGTCACGGAAGAGCTCGGCGACGGTGCCGACGCCGATCGTCGCGAGCATCTCGTCGCGATCCCGCTCGGTCAGCGAGAGGAAACCCAACTCGACTCAGGCTTCTGCGACGACTTGCTTGTAGGCGTCGACGTCGAGCAGCGAGTCGGCCTCGCCGGCGTCCGTGAGCCTGATCCGAACGAGCCAGCCTTCCCCGTAGGGATCGCCGTTCACGGTCTCAGGCTCCGCCACGACTTTCTGATTCACCTCGACGACCTCGCCGGAGAGAGGGGCGATCACATCGGAAACCGCCTTGACGGACTCGACCTCGCCGTACGGGGAGTCCTTCGAAATCGTGTCCCCCTCGCTGGGAGGCTCGTAGTGCACGAGCTCTCCGAGCGCGTCCTGCGCGAACCACGTGATCCCCAGGAATGCCTCGTCCCCGTCGATGCGGGCCCAGTCATGCTCCTTGTGGTACTTGAGATCGTCGGGGTAGCTTTCGCTCGCGGCCAACTAGTTCTCCTCTCGCTTGTAGATCGGTCGCCTCACGACTCGCGCACGCCTCGCCTTGCCGCGGACGTCGATGGTCAGAACGCTGTCGGGCTCAGCGGAGTCCGCCGGGACGTAGCCGAGTCCGATACCGCGGTCGAGCATCGGTGAATGTGTGCCGGAGGTGACCTCACCGCCGCCTTCGATGGCCATCCCCTGGCGTGGAATCGCCTTGTCCTCCATCACGAAGGGCACGAGCTTCTGCACCGGGCCGAGCGCTTTGATCTCGCGGAGCTCCTGCGCTCCGGAGAACTCCTTGTCCAGCGCGCAACACCAGGCCAGAGCTGCGGAGATCGCATCTGTCTCGGGCGTGATGTCGTTTCCGTGCAGCGGATAGCAAACCTCGAGCCGAAGCGTGTCCCGGGCGCCCAGCCCGCACGGGACGGCGCCGCGTTCGAGGACCCGGTCCCAGAGAGCTTCGGCGTCTTCGGCCATGACGAGAAGCTCGCAGCCGTCCTCGCCCGTATAGCCGGTGCGATTGACCATGCAGTGGATCCCGTCGATCTGTCCCTCGGCGAAGGTGAACTGGTGGGCCTCCGGAAGACCGAGCCGGTCGATCGCGCGCGGTCCCTGGACGGCGAGTAGCGCGTACTCGTCCGAAACGTCCCTGATGTCAGAACCCGGAATCTCGCGCTCCTTCAGCCAGCGCCGGTCGGGCTCTCGGTTGGCCGCGTTCACGATCAGCAGGTACCGCATCTCCTCGAGCCGGTAGACGATCAGGTCGTCGATGATCCCGCCGCGTTCGTTGGTCAAGAGTGTGTACTGCGCCTGACCCGGCCCGATCTTGTCGAGATCGTTGGAGAGAGTCGCCTGGAGGAGCTCCGTCGCACGCGGCCCTTCCACCTCGAACTCGCCCATGTGCGAGACGTCGAAAACGCCGCAGTCGTGGCGGACCGCCTTGTGCTCGGCGATGACGCCCTCGTACTGCACCGGCATCTCCCAACCGGCGAAGGGCACCATGCGTGCGCCGAGGGCGACGTGGCGGTCGTGAAGGGGTGTGCGCAGGAGGGTCTGAGCCATCGGCAGACGATGCTAACGAGCGCCAGAAAGGTGCCGCTCCGGCTGTGTCTCCAAGGAGGCGCAACCGGAGCGGCGGACCGGGTCGTGGGATCAACCGGGGAGGGTGAACCCAAGAGGGCAAAGCTCAGATACCGCGCCCGCGGAATCCCAAAACCCGGCGCTTCGACCGGAGCTATTCCTCCCGCAGGAACGACGGCACGTCGAGCACCTCACGCGAGTCGAAGCCCTCGGCCGTGCCGGCCGGGATCGGGGGCTCGAGCGGTGCGGCCTCCCGGCGCCGTCGTCGACCACTCTGCCCGCCGAAGCCGGTCGCGATCACGGTGACCTGCACCTCTTCCCCGAGGGTGTCGTCGATCACCGCGCCGAAGATGACGTTCGCATTCTGGTCAGCCGCCCCGGTGACCACCTCGGCGGCCTCGTTGACCTCGAAGAGGCCGATGTCCGATCCACCGGTGACGTTCAGAAGAATCCCGGTCGCCCCCTCGATCGAGGCCTCCAGCAGAGGCGACGAGACGGCGGTGCGGGCGGCTTCGGCGGCGCGGTTCTCGCCGGAGGCGCTGCCGATGCCCATGAGGGCCGAACCTGCATCGCGCATGATCGTGCGGACGTCCGCGAAGTCGAGGTTGACGAGGCCCGGCTCGGTGATCAGGTCCGTGATGCCCTGAACGCCCTGCCGCAGGATGTCGTCCGCCATCCGAAACGCCTCGACGACGGAGGTCTGGCGCTCGACCACCTGCAGCAGCCGGTCGTTCTCGATCACGATCAGCGTGTCGACTCGATCGCGGAGCTGGTCGATTCCGCGCTCCGCCTGGTCGGCTCGTTTGCGGCCTTCGAAGGCGAACGGCCGAGTCACCACGCCGACGGTCAAGGCCCCGATCTCCTGACCGAGCTCAGCGACGATCGGCGCGCCTCCGGTTCCCGTACCCCCGCCCTCGCCGGCGGTGATGAAGACCATGTCGGCACCCTTGAGTGCTTCCTTCAGCTCGTCGCGACTCTCCTGCGCTGCAGCGAGTCCGATCTCGGGATCGGCGCCCGCGCCAAGACCGCGGGTGGCCTGCGCGCCGATCTGAATCTTCACGTCGGCGTCCGTCATCATGAGCGCCTGCGCGTCGGTGTTGACCGCGATGAACTCGACGCCCGACAGTCCGACATCGACCATGCGGTTGACCGCGTTCGTGCCGCCGCCGCCCACTCCGGCGACCTTCAGTACGGCGAGATAGTTGCTTGTCTGGCTCATGATCGTGAAGGTGTCCCGGCCTCAAGCTTGACTAAACCGTTGGGGCTGCCGAGCGCCTCCTTCGGAGGAGGGTACGCTGCTCGAACCGGGGTGTCAACGCGGAGAACCATCAAGCTCAACCTGAGGGTTGAGGGTTCCGACCGGCAACCGGACGCTCGGGCACTGTCAGGTCGAGGTAGTCAGGCCCCCCTCTGCCGGGGAGGGCGAGCAACGGCAGAATGCCGCGCGCGATCGCGATCTTCAACCGGAGGTCGACGGGCGGGCCGAGTTGGATCTCGAGGCCGCCGCGCAGACCCAGCGTGATCTCGCCGTCGAGTGCGCGGACGAACGAGATGCGCTCCGGGAAGCCACTCCCGACCAGAGCCGCAAGCGACCGTGCGGCGAGTGCACCGGGAGCGTCGGTTAGGAACGCACCTTCCTGCAGCTCGGTGGCCGGCGGCAACCAGATCCGCGGCAGCGCGGTGTGCGTCCCCCGGTCGATCGTTCCGATGACGCGCCCTCGCGCGGACACGAGCCACGACTCGCTCCCGCGCCGCAGCACCGCGACGGGCACTTCCGGGGCGATGCGGATCCGGAGCGTGTGCGGGAACGCTCGGTCGACGACCGAACTGCGGACACCGGCCAGCGCGTCCGCCTGTTGCTCGACGGCTCCCGCACCGACCGCGACGAGACTCCGGCCCTCGTAGGAGTGCAGTGCCGCCCTCACTTCCGCCTCGAGTGCGGGAGACCCTCCCACGACTGCGATGTTCCGTACAGCGAACAGCGTCGTCTCGCGCGCGAGGCCGTACAGGCCGACCGCGATGGACACCGCAGCCAGACCGACCACGAGAGACCGGCCGGAAGGGACGAAGCGAAGGACGTCGAAGCCTCGCTTGCGCGGAAGCGTCAGAACCTTCTGGGGCACGCGGCTGACTTCGCCGCTCCCCGCGCGGGTCCTACCTCGAGATCGGCGGGAGCTCGAGCGGGCCCAGAAACTCGACCTCGTGCTGGAGCTCGACTCCGTACTCGTCCCAGGCACGCCGGCGGGCTTCCACCATCAGCGCGATCGCATCGGCCGAGCGGGCGTGGTCTGCGTTCTCGATGAAGTTCGCGTGCCTCGGGGAAATCCGCGCGCCGCCGATCCGGTGACCCTTGAGCCCGCAGGCCTCGAGCATCCGTCCTGCCGACAGCTCGTGGGCGGGATTCTTGAAAACGCTCCCGAAGGTCCGCTTGTTCGTCGGCTGTGCGGCCTTCCGCTGAGCCTGGAGATCGGCCACGAGCTCCTTGATCTCGCCAGGCGCTCGGGGGCTCAGCCGAAACTCGGCCCGCGCGACGATCTCGCCATGTCGAAGGTCGGAATGCCGGTAACGCAGCCCGAGCTCGGCGGGAGTGCGCCATGACGGTCCTCGCGCATCCACGATCAACGCCCGTTCGAGGATCCCGGCCCAGTCGGAGCCGTAGGCTCCCGCGTTCATCCAGACACCCCCACCCGCGGTGCCCGGGATCGCGCAGGCGAACTCGAAGCCGCCGAGCCCCGCAGCACGCGCGCGGTGGAGCGAGACCGCGTTTGGCGCGCCGCCGCCGGCAACGAGGTGTTCCCCCTCGACGTACGACTCCGCAAGTTCGCCGGCGAGCTTGAGTGCGAGACCGTCGAAGCCCTCGTCCGAGACGAGCAGATTGGAGCCGAGACCGATCGTCGCGACGCGAAGTTCCCGTTCCTGCGCGAACCTCAATGCTCCCTGCAGCTCGTCGAGCGTCTCGGGCCGTGCGAACGAGCGGGCCGGCCCGCCGGTTCCCAGCGTTGTGAACCGGGACAGGGCGACGTGCTCTTCGAGCTTCACCGCAGGGCCTGGAGCAGCAGGTCAGCCGCCCGATCAACGTCACCGGCACCCATCGTCACCGCGCGATCGCCAGGACGCACCGTGCCTGCGAGGAAGATTGCGCCCTCGTCGACCGAAGGTGTCCAGGCAACGGTCATTCCCGGACGGAGCTCCGTCAGAGCGTCGACGACGAGCTTGCCCGTCACGCCGTCGATGGGCGCTTCGCGGGCGGGATACACGTCCGTCACCGCAACCACGTGCGCGCTGGAAAGTGCGGCAGCGAGCTCGCGCGCGAGATAGCGAGTACGTGAGTAGAGGTGCGGCTGGAAGAGAACGATCACACGACCTTCGTCGGCGAGAGCGGCAAGAGTTGCAGCTATCTCCGCCGGGTGATGCGCGTAGTCGTCGTAGATCTCGATGCCGCGCCGCTCGCCGCGATGCTCCAGACGCCGCGTCGCACCGCCGAACTCGGCGAGCACCGGTTCGACCTCTTCGCGCGTCAGGCCGGCCAGCTCGAGCGCAGCAAGTGCGCAAGCGGCGTTACGGCGGTTGTGCTCCCCCACGACCCGCAGCGGACCGTCGTAGGGTGTGAGCTCGTCGCCGCGGACGGCAAGCGGCACCTGGTCGACCCAGCTGCTGAACAGCTCGACCACTTCGGCCTGAGAGCCGAACGTCGTGTGGTGGTCGAGGTCGACGTTCGTGATGACGGCAATTGAGGGCCGGAGTGCCGCGATCGTCCGATCCGACTCGTCGCCCTCGACGACGAGCCACCCGTCGCCGGTCCCCGCATTCCCGCCGAGCTGCGGAATGTCCGCACCGATTAGCCAGGCGGGATCGCGTCCGAGCCTCTCGAGACAGAAGGCAATCATCGCGCTGGTCGTCGTCTTGCCGTGTGCGCCGGCCACGACGATCGCGTCGCGCAGCGAGACGAGCTCCGCGAGGAGCTCGGCCCGACTCTTTCCGGGCACGCGTGTCGCGAAGGCGGTCGAGACGAAGACCTCCCACCCCTCCGGTGGGCTCGGAGGGTCCTCCGAGATCTCGACCTCGATCGGCCTGAGCTGGTCGAGGTAGGCCGTCCGGACGCGATCCCATCCCCGGACCTCGGCCCCCCAGGCCCGGGCGAGCACGGCATAGGCGCTCATGCC
>JBKPTB010000057.1:0-25867 GCA_046735315.1 Actinomycetota bacterium | reverse complement strand
GCGCAGGTGACGCCGGATGCCGCCGCGCGAAGTGGATATCGGGTGCCGACGCCGGGCGCGCCCGTCCTGCCACCTGTCGATCCGGAACACGGCGCCGATCCGAGCAAGCCCGACGTCGTCCTCAGGCCGCCGGCGCCCGACGTTCTCACCGCCATTCTCGCCACGTGGAGAGTAGACCGCAGGCCCGCCACGTCGTGAGGCAATCGCCGATGGCACGAGAACGACCGCGCCCGTGTCTCGACACCGCGCTCTTCCTCTAAGAGGGCAGCCGATGAAACCCGATGTCGAAAGGGCAAACGCGGCGCTCGCGGGCAGCCGTCCAGAGGAAGCGTCTGTCTACGCCTGGAACGCACTCGCCGACCTCGCGGCGGACGACGCCCCCGAGCTGGCCCGAATAGCGCGGGAGCTCGACGATCCGCGACTCCTGCACGAGATCGAACGGCGCGGGCTGTCGACGCGTCCCGTTGAGCAGCCAGAGCCGGAGCCCGTCAAGCGCAAACCGATTCTCCGCCTCGTGCGCGTGTTGCCGGTTCTTGCGATCGCGCTGCTCGTTGCGGCAGCCGTCGTCATGAGCATCCCAATCGAGTCCGGAGAGCGATACCCGACGGCGAAAGACGCGGCGTCAGCGGCCCGGTATGTCCGACCGATTCTCACCGAGCAATCCGGGGTCTGGTTGGTACCACTCGGTGAGCCGGGTAGCGTTGACGTCGCGCAGCTCGCCGAGGAGCTCGCGGCCCACTACCGCCTACCAGTTGCCGTGCTCCCGGACCTTGCATTACCGCGCTGGACGCTCGACGCAAATGAGCGGAGCCTCGTCGCCGAGCAGCTCATTCTTCTCACGCGCCAGGCCTATCGAGCCCGAGGCGGCGCCGCGATCATCGGGATCACGGACTACGAGATGTATGCGGCGAGGGAGGGTCGTACGCACGTCTTTTCGTGGCGCGCTCCACCGCATTACGGTGTCGTCTCGACCTCGTCGCTCGCCGCGAACATCCTCGATCGGCTGCGCGGGCACTCCAGACACGAACGCACGCGCAAGCTCGTCGCGCGCAACATCGGCTTCCTCTACTACCGCAGTCATGAGGTCGACGATCCGCACAGTCTCCTTCGCCCTCCGATGCATGGAAACGGCGACATCGACAAGCTCAAGGAGACTCTGTAAGACCCACTTCGCGGCCTGCCTCTCGTGGACGATGGGCGCCGCGCGGCAGCGCTCATGCACGGATCTCGATGCGGTGTCTTTCGCGGGTCGAAGCCCCGTCGCTCCCGCTGAAGTTCTGGGCCTGCAGCAGTGGGTTTCGCACCGCTCGGGCCGCCGAATCGTGCTCACCACACCGTGCCACTCAAGCGGAGCGCAAGCGGAGTCGCCACTGGCGCACGGCCGTCCTGCGCAGCAGGGTCGCCTAGCGATTCACGAACACGAGGCCGACGATCCCGAGCGCGTACAGCGCGACGACGACGGCGGAGTCGATCCCGAGCGGACCGATCAGGCGGCGCGGCCGGAAGATCAGACCGATCATGTAGACGACGGTGAGCAGTGCGCCGAGCGCCGTCAGGAAGATGTCCGCCCGGGTCGCCGCGGGGAGAACTGCCGATCCTGAGAGGATCGACGCGAGCAGGAATAGTGTCGGCAGGAAGGCGTTGCCGCCGAAGATGTCGCTGACGGCGAGCTGGTAGTCGCCTAGTCGGACCGACGCGAGCCCCGTTGAGACCTCCGGAAGCGCGGTCGCAGCGGCGAGCACGGTTGCCGCGAACAGAACGCCGCTCACGCCGGCATGCTGCGCCAGCTTCTCGCTGCTCCGCTCGAGCACGACTCCCGCCGCGAGCGTCACGGCCGCGGCGGCGCCGAAGATCGCTGTGGCACTCCCCGTCCCGATGCCGCGGCCGGCGGCGGCGCTGCTCCTTTCCGTCTTGCGCGTCCCTTTGGGGAGCTCCTGTCCGTTCGGCGCCTGCCCTTCCTCGAGCCACGGCAGTCCCTGATTCGCGCGCCTCACGAGCCAGAGCCCGATCACCCAGATCAGGGTGATGATCAACGCCGCCGGCTCGACGCGACCGAAGTACGCGTGTGCCGCGAACTGCGTGCCCATGATGGTGGCTGCGAGCACGGCGATGACGATCGCGCCTTCGAGCACGAGCTGGAGCGAGGCCGCCAGGTAGGTGAGCGCCGACCGCCTCCCGAGGCCGATCGCGTCGATGACCGCGAGCGCGACCGTCTGGATCGCGATCCCGCCGAGGATGTTCCCGGTCGCGATCCCGATGTTGTGCTCGACCGCCGCGGTCACGGTGATCGCGATCTCAGGGAGGTTCGTCGTGACGGCGAGCAGGATCGCTCCGGCCAGCGCCTCCCCGAGGTGGAAGCGGACGGAGAGGACGTCGGTCATCCGCGAGAGCCAGATACCGGCGACCCAGACCGCAGCGGCCGCCGCAGCGAAGATGACCACGAGCGCCGCGACCGAGTTGGGCATCGACATCGATCATCCCAAAGCCGAATTCAGCAGCGCCCCAACAGTCGCGCGTCGAGACTGAATTGCCGCGTCTTCGGCGGGATCGCGACCGGCGGTTGTGTCCAAATTCCACGTCCGGGCGCGGCGCCGTTCGATCGGCGGCGGAGGGTCTGCGAAGAGAAATGCGCTCTTGGAAGGCCGGCGTCGCAACACCCGTGT
Source organism: Actinomycetota bacterium (assembly GCA_046735315.1). GTDB lineage: Bacteria > Actinomycetota > Thermoleophilia > Gaiellales > Gaiellaceae > 3-1-20CM-4-69-9. The sequence goes on along the minus strand of JBKPTB010000057.1, from coordinate 23,204 downwards.
GGTTCGTGACCGAGAACGGGCACCTGCTCATCGAGACCGACGCGGACTCGTACAAGGTGAAGCGGATCCGCCGCGACCCGCACGTCCGCATCGCTGCATGCGACGCGCGCGGACGACTGCGCGGCGAGCCTGTCGACGCAGTGGCCAAGATCCTCCCGAACAGCGAACGCGAACGGGTCGAGCAGCTACTCGCCCGCAAGTACCGGATCGACCGGTTCACGGTGTACCCGCTCTACCGGCTCGTGAGGCGACTGCGCGGCGATGGGTCGAGCGCGAACGAAGCCCCGGTCGCGCTCGAGATCACACCCAAGTAAAAGCAGGAGTGCGATGAGAGTCTTGGTGACCGCAGCGAGCAAACACGGTCGCTTTCGCTCAACGCTCTCCCTGCAAAGCGACAAGTTCCGCGCGTAGCGCGTCTAGTCGCCGTCAAGCTCCGACGCCAACTCGCTCTGTTCTGGCGTTCGGACGCGCCCCGACCGCGTCTTCGGAGTTACGCGCTATGTCATCGTCAGCGCGCTCCCAGGAAGGCGAGGACCCGTTGTGTCAGCAGCGCGGTTGCTTCGGGGTCATAGGAGGGCAGGCTCGAGTCCGCGAAGTAGTGCTGGTCGCCTGGATAGAGGAACAGCTCGCCCTGCTCCGCCGAGTCGACAACCTCGCGTGCGGCGTCGATGTCACCCTCCTCGACGAAGTACGGATCCGCGTCCATCCCGTGGATCTGCACGGGCACGTCGGCCGGCCAGGACGGTGGTCCGAACTCAGACATCGGCACACAGGAGTAAAAGAGGAGCGCGCCTGACGCGCCCGGGCGGGTCTGTGCAAGTTTCTGTGCGGGTAGGACGCCGAGCGAGAAGCCGCCGTAGACGACCTCGTTGGGTAGCTCGTCCGCCTCACGCACACCGCGCTCGATCAACTCCCCGAAGCCGGCCTCCGACGCATATGCCACGCCTTCGTCGATCGACGGAAACGTCCGACCGTCGAAGAGGTCCGGCGTGTGCACTGTATGACCGGCGTTCCGTAGTTCGTCAGCAAACGCCTTGAAACCCTCGGTCTGACCCTGTGCGTGGTGGAAGAGGAGAACTTCAGCCATCTCGCCTCCTTCGTTGAGTTCCCGGCGGCGCCATTATCCGAGGCGCCGACGCGCCAGGTCGCGATTGTCATCGTCCTGGAATCCCCAAAGAGCCGGTCGGGCCGGTCCGTCGTCGACCACCTTTCCAACCAACCGACTAAGCGCACCCCGGAGGCAGAGACACGTCTCCAAGAGCCATCTGACGGGAAGGCGTGAGGAATACGCTCCCTTGTGAGCAACGGAGCTAAGATCGCACATGAAGAGGAGAGGAGGCACGATGACGAAGAGCGTTCGCGACGCGATGACCGAGGATCCCCGCTCGATCGGCGCATCGGCGTCGGTGGTCGAGGCCGCGCGACTGATGCGAGAGGAGCACATCGGCTCGCTCCCGATAACCGATGACGAGCGGCTTGTCGGGATGATCACCGACCGAGACATCACGACGAGAGTGGTCGCCGAGGCCGCAGACCCGAGGATGACGTCGGTCGGCGACGTCTACTCTCGGGACCTCATCAGTGTTGAGCCCGATAAAGCCCTCGACGAGGCGCTCCAACTCATGGCCCGCCACCAAGTTCGGCGGCTGCCGGTTGTCGAGAACGGCAGACTGGTCGGCATCGTTGCCCAGGCGGACATCGCCCTCGGGGAGAACGAGAAGAGGACCGGCGAGCTCGTCGAGGCGATCTCTGCGCCCTCAGAGGGAGAGCGCAGCTAGCAGCGCCCGGACAGTACGGTCGGTGCTCAGAATGCGTTCGCGGCCGACTTCCACTCCCGGAGGCGCTGCGCGATGAGCTGGGCCCGCTCGTCCTCGCTCCCGCCCTCCAGCACCTGGAGGTCTGAGGGGTCGGCTCGAAGGTAGACACCGGAGGTTCGGGCATTCAGCCCGGCGTCGCGATCCGACCGCGTCGTCCAGTACCCGGTAGCGCGGTCGGTGGTCTCCACCCTGATCTCGCCGGTGCCCTCGAGCTGCGGGGCATCCGGCTGCAGAGGGCGCTCGCCTCTCCAGAAGTAGAAGATGCCGGCCGGATCCCTGCGCTCCTTCGCGGCCTCGCTCCAGTAGCGGGCCGACAAGGTGCCGTCCTCTTGCCAGGACCGGCCGTTCACATTCAGCCCACCGTCCCGGTCCCGCGAGATGCGCAGGAGGCTCACCGCCGACGGTTCGTACTCGCTCCGCACGGTCAGCGAGAGCTGCCACCACAGCCCTTCGACCGGTCCGCGGCGCCCCTCGGTCTCGATCGCCTTGCGGAGCTTCTGGTTGATCGCGCGAACCTCCGCCGGACTGGCGGCCGGGTCGTAGCGGACGGAGGTCAACCCGAGCAGGTCGCTCGGTAGCTTCGAACCATGCGCGTGGAGGATGAACGTGCGCCGGATGCCCAGCGCGCCCCCAAACAGCCCGGCCTCGAACACCACGTTGTCGCGGGGCGACGCTTCGCCGGACTGGGACGCATCCGTCGTGGTCCAGTCGTCCTGCGCGAACACGAACGCGGCGAAATCGACCTCCTGCGAGAGCTCGACGAGCCGGTCGAGAGTGGACCGCCCCGGGTTGAACGTAGTCGTCCAGGGCTCGACGTCGGCGACCTCCTCGAGCCCGCGCGTGATCGCCTGGAGCAGTTTGGCCTGCTTGCCCGACGACCCGAGGAAGATGCGCGGCTTGCTCATACGCGATTCATGATGACGGACATGGCGCACACGCTACGCTAGGCCGCGCGCGCGCATCCTGAGCGCTTCTTTCTCTGTCGCGTTCGGTACGCGCGGCTACGTGCGCTTCATGCGGCTTCTTAGGGCTACGCCTACCGCAATTCCGATTGCGGCGCAGCCGCCATAGAGAAGCCTGAGAAACCAATGTGGCAGTGACGTACCAGCCGCGCGCGGATCGGTGGCGTTGGAGGACGATCGCCCACAGGGCGTCCCGCCCAAGGTTGCAACGCTGCTCGCCTCTCGGGAGAATCGACGAGACATGCGTCGCTACATCATCACCATTGAGGGACCGAGCTTCGAGGACGTCGACAACGTTGAGCTGCCCGGGCCGCCCCAGCCTGGCGAGCCGATCGAGACCCGGCTCGGAACATGCATCGTCACTCGCACGGAACCGATGCCAGCCGACAGCGGATACGCCGGCAGGATCATCTGCCGTTTTCCTTGAGCCCGGCTGCAGTTGCGAGCTGTTACTTCACCCGAGCGCGATTGCTGAGCTGCTCGTCTCGTCAGCATCAACAAAGGCCGTGGGCGACGTGCGGGGTCGCACGCCGCCCACGAGCATTGCTCAGCGCAGGGACTTGAATGCCGCGCGCATCTCGCTCGCGAAGAGCTCCGGCTCTTCCCACGCGGCGAAGTGACCGCCCCTGTCGACCTGGTTGTAGTAGATGAGGTTGTGATACGCCCTTTTCACCCAGTGGCGCGGCGCCTGGAAGATCTCGCCGGGGAACACCGTGAAGGCCACGGGGAGGGAGACGTGAGGAGGCGGGTTCTTGAACGCGGCAGTTGCACCTTGCGAGAACTCCCAGTACAGGCGCGCGGCCGAGGTCGCCGTATTGGTCAGCCAGTACAGCGTGATGTTGTCGAGGACGTGGTCGCGGGTGAGGTTGCCCGAGGGGTGCCCGTCGAGAAACGCGTGCGAGATCTTCTCGTAGCTGTCCGCGTCGTGGTCCAGCATCCATGCCGCCAGACCCAGTGGTGAATCCGCGAGTGGGTACCCGATGGTCTGTGGGTGCTCCCCCATCTCGGCGATGTAGCCGCGCATGAATACCCCGACGAACTTACTGAACTGCGCGCGCTCCTCCTCGGAAAACGGGAGCCTGAGGTTGAGGGCAGCCATCAAGAGCTCGCGCGGTGCTGCGTCGAGGAAGTTGAAGTGAACGCCAACCAGCCCGTCAGGTGCCTGACTGCCCATCGCGTCGGTGATGCCAGCGCCTTGATCGCCGCCCTGGGCGACGTAGCGCGTGTACCCGAGCCGGTCCATCAGCTCAGCCCAGGCCTCCGCGACGCGGGCGGGGTTCCACCCGACCTCCTTCGGCACCTCCGAGAACCCGTAGCCGGGGATGGACGGAATCACGAGGTCGAACGCATCCTCTGCGTTCCCTCCATGGGCAGTCGGGTCAGTGAGCGGGCCGATGACCTCGAGCATTTCGATCACCGAGCCCGGCCAGCCATGGGTAATGATCAGCGGCAAGGCGTCGTCGTGCGACGACTTCACGTGGATGAAGTGGATCTCGAGCCCGTCGATGTCGGTCGTGAACTGCGGCAACGCGTTCAGCTTCGCCTCGCAAGTGCGCCAGTCGTACTCAGTCGTCCAGTAGCTGGCGAGCGCCTGCAGCGTCGCCGTCTGTACGCCCTGCGAGGTGTTGTCGACCAGCTCTTTGTCGGGCCAATGAGTCTCCGCGATGCGCCGGCGCAGATCGGCCAGCCGCTCGTCGGGGATCTCGACGTGGAAGGGACGGATGTCGATTGCGGTCTCGACGGTCGCACTCATGAGGACCTCCGTAGTTGGTGCGGGCGGCGGGCGATGACCTCCTCTCGCGTCGGGCGAACCTCACCGACACTACTCCTGCCTTTCGGGGCTGAACAACCCCGCGACGCAAACTCTTGAGGTCTAAGTTCGCAGACGATTACGGGGTAAACCCTGGGTCCGAGTCCAGTCGCCGCGCGCGGGCGGCCTGGCGGATCAGGTGGTCGCGCTCGGAGACGTTCGTGGCCCGGCGGGCAGCCTCGGCGTACGCCGAGGCGGCGGCGAGCAAGTCGCCGTCGAGCTCGTGCAGGTGCCCGCGCACCGCGTGCCACCGGTGGCGCTCGCCGAGCACCTCGCGCAGTCGGTCCGTCTCGCGCAGCCCGGCCGCGGCACCGAGGACATGGCCTACCGCGACCGCACGGCCGAGTACCGCGGCGGGGTCCTGGCGCCCGGGGTCCTCGGTCAGCGCGACGAGGTCGTCGTACCAGGCGAGGATCTGCGGCCAGTCGGTCTCCTCGGCGCTCGCCGCGTCGTCGTGCAGGGCGGCGATCGCGGCCTCTACCTGGTAGCGGCCCGGGCGCCGTTCCTCCGTCTGCTTGGCGAGCGCCGACTGCAGGACGCGCACGCCCTCGGCGATCTCGCGCGTGTCCCACAGGCCGCGGTCCTGCCGGTCGAGCGTGACGATCCGGCCCTTGGGGTCGAGTCGCGCCGGGAGCCGGGCGTGGTTCAGGAGCATCAGCGCGAGCAGCCCGCGCGCCTCAGGCTCCTCCGTGGCGAGGGTGAGCTGGCGGGCCAGCCGGATCGCCTCGCCGGCCAGGTCCAACCGGCCCGCATGGCCGGCCGTGTACACGAGGTAGAGCACGCGCAGCACGACGGCGAGGTCGCCGGGCTGGTCGAGGCGGCGCCCGCGCAGGGTGCGCTTGGCGCGGCTGATCCGCTGCGCCATCGTCGCCTCGGGTACGTAGAAGGCGTCGGCGATCTCCCGGGTGGTGAGGCCGCCGACGGCACGCAGGGTCAGCGCCACCTGGGACGCAGGCGCGAGTTCGGGGTGACAGCAGCAGAAGAGCAGGAAGAGGGTGTCGTCGCCGTCCTCAGTGTCGGCCGACCGCGGCTCCTCGTACGTCGTCTCCTCGCGGTGGTGCCGGGCGACCTCGGTGCGGTGGGCGTCGACGAGCCGCCGTGTCGCGACCGTGGCCAGCCACGCGGCCGGGTCGCGCGGCGGGTGCTCGGGCCAGACCCGGAGCGCCTCTAGCAGCGCCTCCTGGAGCGCGTCCTCGGCGGCGTCGAAGTCCTCGCCGCGGCGGACCAGGCCCGCGAGCACCCGCGGGACGAGGGCGCGCAGCGCGCCGCCCTCGTCCAGCCGTTGCATCGGGGCGTCGATCACGCCGGGTCAGTCCTCCGACGGCGCCTCGGACATGACCTCCCGGACGTCGATCCACTCGTACAGGGGCTCGCCGCCGGGGCCGGGCTCGGAGGAGACGTAGGCCGCGAGCTCGACCGCGCGCTCGTGGGACTCGACGTCGATCATGTACCAGCCGGCCACCAGGTCGCTGGTCTCGGGCAGCGGGCCGTCGGTGGTGACGGGGGCCGCGTCCGGGCCGCCGTAGCGCACCCAAGTGCGCGCCGGCGTGAGCGCCTGCGCGTCGACGTACTCGCCCTTCTCCTCGAGCAGCTCGCTGACGTGCCTGAGGAAAGCCATATGCGCCTCCACGTCCTCAGGCGCCCACTGGTCCATCGGGGGCACGGGACGGTGCGGCTCCGGGCCGCCGCGGTAGTGCTTGAGAAGCAGGTACTTCGGCATCGTGGTCTCCTGGTGTCGTGGGCCACGCCCGTCGAGGCCCTTCACCTGGTGAGCGGAGTCGGCCGGCGCTTCTCGACATCGTGCCGCAACGCAGCGGTCCGAATGCGGCTCGCAACTCCACCAGTCCCGACCGCGGCAGTTCAGGTAAGCCATTCCCCCTGGAAAGCGATGCAGGTGAGAGACTGGGCGGGTGCTTCCGCTCTCCGACGGACTGCGGGCGCGGCACTTTCCGATCGTCAACGTCGCGCTCATCGTGGCCAACTTCGCGGTCTGGCTCTTCTACGAGCTCCCGCACCTGCGCTCGGCCGTCTTCCACGCATCCTTCTATCCCTGCACCGTCAACCACACCTGCCAGGGCCCCGAGTCCTGGGGTGTCAGCTGGATCACCGCGATGTTCCTCCACGGCAGCTGGGACCACATCCTCGGCAACATGCTCTTTTTGGCGGTGTTCGGCAAGAACGTCGAGGACGCGTTCGGCCCGGTCCGGTACCTCGTCTTCTACTTCGCCGGCGGCTTCGCCGCGACGATGACGCAGACCCTCATGACTCTCGCCTTCGGCACGACGGCCGAGGCGCGGGTGCCCAACCTCGGCGCGAGCGGCGCGATCGCGGCCGTCCTCGGTGCCTACTTCGTCCTCTACCCGAACTCGACGGTACGCGGGCTAGTGATCATCTTCCCGGTACAGCTGTCCGCCTGGTTCTTCCTCGGCGCCTGGTTCCTCTACCAGCTGATCGAGGCGAACTTCGGGCTCTTCGGCTCGTCCGCGAACGGGGGCGGCGTCGCCTTCTTCGCCCACGTCGGCGGCTTCGTCTTCGGGGTAATCGTCACCCTGGTGCTGACGAAGTCGGGGCAGGTTGCCCCCCAGGACCGCAGCGCCACCGTGGGCGCCCCCGCCTAGCGCCGCCTACCCCTTTTCACGATCTCGTAGTCGACGAGATCGAGAACGGCGTAGCCGAGCGCGGCAGCGATCCAGAGCATGACCATCACATAGGCCACCCGGCCTGTTCCCGCCAGCCATGCCAGGAAGAGAATCACGCCGGATAGGAGTACGAACTTCCCTAAATCGATCATCCGCGTCCTCTGCCCACAGACTGAGATTACAGGGCGGCAGCGTCCTGTCGCCGGGCCCTATGGCGGCGATCTCTCCGGGAGAAAGAGGGGTTCCCTTCCCGACCGCGTCTGCCGAGCACTACTGGCGTCGCGCCGAGACTCTGTAGGCCCGAATGGGGCGCATGAATCCCTTTAACTCGACCTCGCCAGTCGGCTCGGCGTCGGCCAGCACGACCGGAATGTGAACGGCATCGCGTTCGAGCGAGATGCGACCGACGAGTGTTTGGCGGTCGCGCATGTGGATGAGATCGTTCGTACTCGAACTGCGCCTGGGAGCCGCCGCTGAAGCAAGCTCCACGGTGTTGGCGTTTGCGCCAGCCATTGGACGCAGCGGAGTATGGCGGAGCACGAACAGCGTCGACGAACCGAGACCCGAGGAACTCGGTAGTGGGGATGTGCCGAGCGTCATTCTGGGATGCCTACCGCCCTGACGGCGGCGCCGCCCTTAAGCGGATCACTTGCGTAAAGCGCGGGTTCGAGTCCCGTCGCTCCCGCTAGGCGCCGTGATCACTGCGCGTACATCTCAGTCCGAGCCGTAAAAGACCCAGAGCCTGCCCGACGCGAAAAGGACAAGCGTCAACGCGAGGACGATCAAGAAGAGAATCCAGGAGAGTGCCGCACCCGTCCCCGGCGCAGCGCTGATGAACGTCACGTCGAAGACGTGAGCGGGCAGTAGGTCCGCCCCCTGCGCCGGCGTGTTGAAGAAGGGCGAGCCGCCGAGGCCAACCGAGGACCCGAACAGGATCGGCTGAATCATCATCTGCGCCGCGGCGATCAGACCGAGGATGAGCTGAACGAAGATGACCGGCGTCAGCAGCGGCAGGGTGATGGTGCGCAGGATCTGGCGCCGGGTGGCGCCGTCGAGCGAAGCGGCCTCTCGCAGCTGGCGTGACACGTTCTGCAGTCCCGCGAGGAAGACCAACATTCCGAGCCCCGCCGTCGACCAGATCATGAACAGGATCAGGATCACGCGGCCCTGCTGATCGAGCCAGTAAATGGTCCCGTTCGGTGCAAAGAGGTGGTAGATGCGGTCGAAGACTCCGTCCGGGCCGGCGATCCCGATCCTCCAGATGAGCAGGATGCTCACCACGGTCGGGATCACGGCCGGTAGAAAGAAGAACGCGCACAAGACGCTCCTCAGTCGGGTACCGCTGTTGACGAGGAGGGCGAGGCCGATCTGGACGACCAGCCCGAGGGGGACGAAGATCGCCGTGAAAATCGCGGTGTCGGTGAGGGCTTCCCGTGTGGCGGGGTCCTCGAGCGCGAGTCGGTAATGCGCGAGCCCGACCCAGTGGAAGTTCTTCAGACCGTAGAGATCGAAGGTCGCCATCGACATGAGCAGGCTGACCACAAGCGGCACCGCCGAGAAGAGGACGAACCCGATGAACCAGGGGGAGATGAAGCCGCAAAAGGCGACAATCTCCTTGCGGTTGCGGTCCCGGGAGCGCCGTCCGAGCACTGCGTGCGCCTACCCCTTGATCCCGGTCGTCACCACGCTCTGCGTGATGTACCGCTGCGCGAAGACGAAGAAGACGATCGGGGGAAGCGCATAGAGGGCGAGCGGCACGCTCGGTAACTGTCCGGTTCCGGCCGGGAGCACATCTGTAATACGTGTCAGCAGCGTGCCGTTCGGATCGAGTAGGAAGAAGAGGTCCTGCGTTAGGTAGTCGCCCCAGACGAGGATGAACGCCCACACTGCGGCAACGGCGATGACAGGCTTCGAATTCGGGACGAAGATGTCCCAGAAGATGCGCAGACGACTGCTGCCGTCGATCGCGGCAGCGTCTTCGAGCTCGCGCGGGAACGTCGCATAGAACTGGCGGAAGATGAAGATCTGCAGCGGTGTGCCCTGAATCCCCCAGAGCACCCAGGGCCACGGTGTGTTGATCAGATGGAGCCGGTAGAAGATGACGAACTGTGGGATCATCGTGACGATCCACGGAACCATCAGCGTCGAGAGAACGAACACGAAGACGACGTTCTTCCACCAGACGCGGTTGCGCGCAAACGCGAAACCGGCCAGCGCGGCCGAGGCCGTGCTCAGGGCCGTGAAGGAGATCGCGATCGTGAGCGAGTTGAGCAGCGCCATCCCCCACGCCGCGTGCGCAAGGTGGCCGAGACCCAGGATGATCGGGCCGACGAAGATGAGCGCGCCCACAAGCAGGATCAGCGTCCGTGCGATCCTCGGCGCCACGGTCAGACAGCCTCTTCGAGCGCGTCCCTGACCTCGAGGGCGGGGGAAAGCACGCTTTCGCCGTTGTAGGCGCTGAAGAAGTGGAAGCGCGCCGGGTTGACGGTGAGGCGGCAGCTCGCACCGGGACGCGCGTCGGTGGCCGCGTCGAGGGTAGCGGAGCAGAGCGCCCGCCGGTCGCCGGCGATCAGCGCCTCCTGGTCGGACCGGTCCGATGTCATGCCGAAGAGCTCGGGCTCGACCCGTTCGGTATCGAGCGCGAAGAACGCCAGCGCCTCGGGACCGAGATCCTCCACGAGCGTGATCTGCACGTCGATCGTCGGCAAGCCGGGCCGCGAGAAGCGCACGTCTTCGAAGTCTTCCGGCCGGATGCCGAGGATGACCTGCCGGTCGCTTCCGGCCGGTGGCCGGCGCCTCGGGTCGAGCGGCACGCGGTAGCCGGCGAACCGGATGGCTTCGCCGTCGATCTCGGCACGTACGAGGTTCATCGACGGCGACCCGATGAAGGAGGCGACGAAGAGGTTCGCGGAATCGCGGTAGAGCGTCTGCGGCCGGCCAACCTGCTGAATCCGTCCATCGCGCATGACGGCCGAGCGCTCCCCGAGCTGCATCGCCTCGACCTGATCGTGGGTCACGTAGACCGTGGTCACCCCGAGCTGGGCGTGCAGGCGCGCTAGGTCGGCGCGGACACGTACGCGCAGCTTGGCGTCGAGGTTCGAGAGCGGCTCATCCATCAGATAGACCTGTGGCCGGCGGGCGATTGCGCGACCCATCGCGACGCGCTGCCGCTGGCCGCCCGAGAGAGCCGCGGGGAGGCGATCGAGGAGCTCGTGAAGCCCGAGTAGCTCGGCCACCTCATCGACTCGACGGTCGATCTCGTTCTTCGGGGTCTTGCGCACACGAAGGCCGTAGCTGAGGTTCTCGCGCACGTTCATGTGCGGGTACAGCGCGTAGTCTTGGAAGACCATCGCGATGTCGCGCTCGCGCGGCTCCAAGCCGGTGATGTCTCGGTCACCGAGGTGGATCGACCCCTCGTCCACTGTCTCGAGGCCCGCGATCATCCGCAACAACGTGGTCTTGCCGCAGCCGGATGGACCGACGAGCACCATGAACTCGCCGTCCTCGATCGTCAAGCTGATGCCGTCCACCGCTTTGACGCCGTTCTGGAACTTCTTGGTGATCCCGCTCAAGACGATCTCGCTCATGGGACGTCAGGCGTCGAGGCCGTCGAGGGTCGCCGTCAGACGGAAATCGCGCGAGGAGCTGCCGACGGCGATCCTGTGTGCTCCCGGCACGACTGCCCAGTCGCCCAGTTCGAAGTGCCACTGTGAGAAGGCGCGCTCGTTGAGCGTGAAATGAACATCTTGCTCCTCGCCCGGATCGAGCACGATGCTCCGGAAGTCCTTCAGCTCCCGCGGAGGACGGTTCACGCGTTCCGTGCCGACATAGACCTGCACGACAGCCTTGCCCCGGCGCGCGCCGGCGTTACGGACACGCACTGCAACCTCGACGTCGCTTTCGCTCTTCCGCTCGACCCGCAAATCCTCGTAGGCGAAGGTCGTGTAACCGAGACCATGACCGAAGCAGTAGGCCGGGGTGAGCCCGTGGTGGTCGTAGTGCCGGTAGCCGACGAACACACCCTCCGGGTAGTGCCATTCGTTCGCCGCGAGATCGTCCGGCCCCGGTTCGAGGACGGGAGCGTCCTCGGGTCGCGCTGGGAAGGTCATCGGCAGGCGTCCGCCGGGCTCGGCCTGCCCCAACAGGACGTGCGCCAGCGCGTCGCCGAGCTCCTGGCCCGGGTACCAGACGAGCAGCACCGCCGGTACCTGTTCCGCCCAGTCCACCAGCACCTGTGCGCCCGCACTGACGACAACCACGGTGGCGGGGTTCGCCGCGGCGACGGCCGCGATCAGCTCCAGCTGTTCTGAGGGAAGCTCGAGAGACGACCGATCGAATCCTTCGCTCTCGAACTCCTCACCCAGACCCGCGAAGACCACCGCCACCTCTGCCTCGGAAGCGGCTTGCACCGCACGTCCGAGGACGTCCTTGGGAGCGGGCGGGAACGCCCGCAGCGTGATCAGTCCGATCTCGCCGCGAGGCCCGGGGTGCGTCCGGAAATCCAGCTCGAAGCGCACGGGCCGCCCTCTCTCGAGCGTTGCGCGGACGACTCCGCGCGGATCGACCCGAAACAGCGCCGACCAGTCTCGGTCGTGCTCCGGCGCGAGCGCCAGGAGCTCCTCGCGGTCGATGCGAACGGTGGCGGCGCCCGAGCAGTCGATCCCGAAGACGTACTCGCCGTCCACCGGAGGAGTCAACGTCGCACTCACCCGGACGAGGAGCTGCCGCAAAGGCCGCCCTTCGATCGTGTTGTCCAAAATGAAGAGATTCGTACGCTCTGTCGTCGAACGAATGGGGACGCCGGATGGGTCGTCTGCGTCGAAGACGTCGACAGTGAACCCTTCGGCGACCCAGCTCAGGTCGAGTCGGGGCATCGCCTTCGGCACGTAGCCCGGTTCGTAGACCACCTCTGCCGTCTCCCCCACGAGCCGGCGGATTCCCTCGAGCGGCGACACGCCGAACGACGGCCCGACGTTCGCGCTGCCGCCGCCCTGCAACGGCGGCTGCGCGGCATGCGCACCGAGAAGCGCAAGGCGCGAAGGCGAGTCGAACGGAAGCAGCCCTTGGTCGTTCTTGAGCAGCACGAACGATTCGATCGCTGCGTTGCGCACAAGTGCCGAAACGTCGGCGCCGTCCGGCGCGGCAGTGACCCCGCGCGACGAGTGCCCGATTGCACCGGTGCGCCGCGCAAGGCGCAGAATGCGCTTGACCTTCTCGTCGATGCACGCTTCCGGCACCTCGCCCGAGCGAACGGCCTCGACGAGCCGGGCCCCCCAGAATTCCGGCGGACCCGGCATCTCGAGGTCGAGGCCGTTCAGGCCTGGCCCGACCGCGTCGTGTACGGCGCCCCAATCGGACACGACGACACCGTCGAATCCCCACTGCGACCGCAGGATCTCGTCGAGCAGCGGGTGCGCCGACATGTGTATGCCGCGCAGCTTGTTGTACGAGCACATGACGGCCCAGGCGTTCGCCTCGCGGACCGCCAACTCGAACGGCAGGAGATAGATCTCGCGCAAGGTCTGCTCGTCCACGTTGACGTCGCCGTCGAATCGATGCGTCTCGGTGTCGTTGCAGACGAAGTGCTTGACGGTGGCGGCCACACCTGCGCTCTGGACGCCACGCACATACGCAGAGGTGATCTTCCCCGCGAGCATCGGGTCCTCCGAGTAGTACTCGAAGTTCCGCCCGCCCAACGGCGAGCGGAGGATGTTCGTCGCCGGTGCGAGGAGCACGTGCACACCGTTCTTGCGTGCGGTCTGGCCGAGCATCTCTCCGATCGCCTCGACGAGATCGGTATTCCACGAAGCAGCGAGCGCCGTGCCGCATGGAACCATCGCGCTGCGGATGGGAAGGGATCCGTCTGCCTTGACGCCGGTCTGGCCGTCGGACATGACGATCGGCTCGAGACCGATCGTCGAGAGCGCGGGGAGCGACCACTTGTCCCGGCCGCTGAGCAGCGAGACTTTTTCCTCGAGACTGAGACGCTCGAGCGCTGCGGTCGACGCCGTCACCACGCTGCCGTCGCGTCCACCACGTCGAGGTCGAACGTCGTGTCGAGGTCCTGCGTCCGACCCGTGTCGGACGAACGGTAGGCCGCCTCGATGATCTCGATCACGTGCCGCGCGTGCCGCGCGTCGCACACGCTCGCGACGTCATCGCGCACGTAGTCGACAAGCTGCATCATGTCCTCGAAGACGAACGCCTCCCCTAGCGCTGCGTGCGCGTCGTTGACGTGCGGAAGGAGGACGGCGTCGCCGTACCGCCCGGGACGGACGCGCTCGTAGCCCGGATATCGAAGAGGCGAGCCGTTGTGGAGTGCCCCCTCGACCGTCCCGTCGCTGCCGTACACGTTGACCGCGCCGAGACCGGTGACATGGCCGGCGAACGTCCCGTGCACGAAGGCGAAGACGGAGTCGCCGAAGTCGAGCAGCAGCAACGAATTGTCGTCTGCGCTGCACTCACTGCTTTGCCCTTGGAACTCGCGCTGCTCGATGCCGATACCCGACATCGCCGCGACGCGTGCCGCCGGGCCGAGAATCCCGGTTAGCGTGTGCAGGCCGTACACGGTCATGTCGTAGAGCGGCCCGCCGCCTGGTTTGCGCCAGTACCACGACGGATCGATCGCGTCGGTTGTCCCGTTCCCTTGCCGCACCGGCTCCAGCTCGTGGTACGAGCCGAACTCCGCCCCGGTCACGGCCCACGAGATCTTGCCGAGCACGCCGCCCCCGACGAGGCGGCGGATCGCGCGGTTCAGCGGGCGCACCATCTCGCCAGGCGACGCGACCAACTTCACGGACGCGGCGTCAGCACGCTCGATCAGGTCCGTCGCCTCGGCAGCCGTCGTCGTCATCGTCTTGTTGAAGTGGACGTGCTTGCCGCTCTCGATCGCCTGCAGCCCCTGCTCGTAGTGGAGCCCGATCGGCGAGCAGAGCGTGACCGCATCCACAGCAGGATCGTCGAGCAGATCCTCGTAGTGCTGGTATGCCCGCGCCACATCGAACCGCCTGGCAGCAGCGGCAGCGCGCCCAGGAACCGGGTCGCACACGGCAGCAAGGAAGACGCGATCCTGCACGTCCTCGAGCGAGAGATGCGCGAGCGCACCGCGAATTCCGATGCTGCCGGCGCCGACCACGCCGATTCCGACCCGCGCGGGCACTAGGCGCGGACCGCGCCGGAGGCCGCGATCGGAACGGCCAGGCCATCGGCGCCGAGCTCGGAACGACTCGCCTCGAAACCGGAGCGCTCGAGCAGCTCGAGGCCCAAGCGCGCTCGCCGCACACGCTCACGTGACAACGCGACGGCCGTCTGCTCGAGATGCGTCCCCGACGGATAGATATCGGGCGCGTTGCGCAGTCCGAACTTGACGTAGAGGGGGGCAGCGACCCGGATCAGCTCCGGGATCTCCTGTAGTCGTACGAAGCCGCCGAGTGTGTCCGGAGCCTCGACGTAGAAGTCGATCGGCAAGTCGACCGCCGCCCGGATGGCCGCAATCTGCGCGAGCGACAGGTCGGGCGGCAGGTTGAGCGTCGAGGCGCCCAGTTCCGCGAGGACTCTCGCAGTCGCCGCATTCGCGATCGGAAACATGACGGACACCTTCGCCTGCATGTCAGGGGGCACGACGCCCCCCGCGCGTAGGCGCGAAAAGGCATCGAGGGCGCCGATGTCAGCGAGCAGGACGCTCCTGACGCCGTGGTCGGCTGCGCGAACGACGTCCTCGAGAACCGCCATGAGCTGGTCCTGCCCGCGCACCGACGCGGCGAGGGCGCCACCCGCGGGTGCTCGGCTCCCCGCCGACGTATCCCAGCCGGCGTTTGGTCGTGCGAAGAGGCTGAGCTCGACGTTCGCCGCGGCGGCCACCGCGACGAACTCGTCGAGCTCGGCATCCGTGAGCATGAAGACGCCGCTCCCTTGGGAAACGCGGTGCACGGGAACATTGAGTCGATCTGCCTCTTCCAGGACAACCTCGAGACAGCGCGGACCCTCGGTGCTCGGGATTTCGAAACGGTACTGCGCGCCGTCGGGAAAGCGCTTCTCCGAGGTCGGCAGCTCGTGCAGGTCGCCCGGCGGCAGACCCATGCGCTCGAGGCCGTGGCGGATGCTCATGGGCTGACCTTTGGCCCATGCGCCGGGGAAAGGGAGGCGGAGAAAACCGCAAGGTTTTCTTCGCCGGGGAAAGCCGGAAGGTGTTCCCGCGCGATCTCCTCGGCGCACGTGGCGACTTGCACACCGCGTGGGCCGAGGCACACCTTCAAGAAGGGGGCTCGTGGGGGAAACATGTTTTCCCCCACGGGAGCGAGCCAGAGGGGAGCGACGCTCATTCGGTCGGAGGAGCGTCGAGGTAGACGGTCTTCCATTGCGTGAAGAAGTCACGCGCGACCTTGCCCTGCTCGCGCGAGCCGCTCGAGCTCTGGCGCATACCGCCGAACGGCGCTTGGAACTCGAGCCCCGCACTCTCCTGGTTGACCTTGACGACGCCGGCGCGGATGTCGTGCGAGAAGCGGAGCGCCTTGCCGAGGTCGCGCGTGAACAGGGCGGCGGTCAAACCGAATGGGGTGTCGTTTGCAAGCGCGACCGCCTCCTCGTACGAGCTCGCCGGGAGCAGCGCGGCTACCGGCCCGAAGATCTCCTCGCGAACGACGCGACTGGTCGGGGGCAAATCCGCGAGCACGGTCGGCTCGACAAAGTAGCCGCCGCCGTCCGCACGGCCGCCGCCGGCGAGCACGCGCGCAGAGTCACGTTCGGCCACGTCAAGGTAACCGGACACTGTGTCGAGCTGAGCCTTCGAGGCGAGCGGGCCCACCTTCGTCGTCTCGTCGAGCGGGTCGCCCACCGGCCACGAGCGCGCGAGCTCCGCCACTCGCTCGCCGAACTCCTCGAGCACGCCCCGCTCGACGATGACGCGGCTCGTCGCCGTGCACTTCTGCCCGGCCGATAGGAACGCGCCCCGGGCGACCTGCTCGGCCGCGAGCTCCAGATCGGCATCTGCCAGAACGACGGCGGGGTTTTTACCCCCGAGCTCGAGCTGCACCTTCTTCCCTGCCTCGGTTGCCTTCAGCTCGAGCGCACGGCCGACGGGGTTCGAGCCGGTGAAGGTGACCGCGTCGACGCAGTCGTGGGTGACGAGCGTGTCGCCAACGACCGACCCACGCCCGAGCACGAGGTTGAGGACGCCGTCGGGCAGACCGGCGTCGACCAGCGCGGCGGCGAGGTGCGTCGACGTGAGCGGGACGATCTCCGCCGGCTTCCAGACGACGGTGTTGCCGTACGCGATTGCGGGCGCGATCTTCCATGCCGGAATCGCGATGGGGAAGTTCCACGGAGTGATCGCCGTCACAACGCCGAGCGGCTCGCGCCGTGCGTACAGGAACGTCAGTGCCGAGTGGCTCGGATATGTCTCTCCGTCAGGCTCGAGTGTCTGGCCCGCGTAGTAGCGAAGGATTGCAGCCGCACGGCGCGTCTCGCCCACCGCTTCGACGAGCGTCTTTCCCTCTTCGCGCGCGAGGTCACGGCCGATCGTCTCCGCGCGCTCGTCGACGAGGTCGGCCGCCCGCCGCAGCACGTCGCCGCGCGCCGGCGGAGGCGTGTCACGCCAGGCTGTGAACGCAGCAGCAGCAGCCTCGACCGCCTCCGCGGCGAGCTCGGGTCCTGCCAACGTCACCGTCGCGACGTGCTCCTGCGGCGCGGCGGGGTTGACGTCGGGAACGACCTCATCGCCCTCGCGGCGACGGCCACCCACCAGCGAAGTGAGCGCGGGTGCGTTCATCACTCCGGCGTCAGCTGCACCTTGAGCGCATCGCCGCTGCGCTCGGCCAGCGTCGTGAAGGCTGCGTCGTACTGCTCGAGCGGGAATGAATGGGTGACGAGCGGCTTCGTGTCGAGTAGCCCGTTCGCAAACAGCTCCGTCACCCACCGCCAGGCGTTGCGTGAGGCGCCGAAGATGCCCTGTACGCGCAGGTGCCCGAGCACGACCGCCTCGGCGTCGAGCCTACTCGGTCGCCCCGAGATCCCTTCGAGCACGACCGTGCCCCCGCGCCGCGCGAGTTCGACCGCAGTGCGAGCGCCGCCGGGCGTGCCCGCGGCCTCGAACACGAGATCGAAACCCGGTTCGGGATACTCGTCCTGGCGCACGTTCCAGGTCTCCGTCGCTCCCATCGCCTCGCCGAGCGCCAAGCGCGGCGGCCGCGTCCCGACGAGTGCGAGCCGTTCCGGGCTGATCCGGGTGAGGAGCGCGACTGCCAGCAGGCCCAGCGTGCCCGAGCCCACCACGGCGACTGTCAAGCCGGGGCGGAGGTCGATCTCGAGGAGTCCCTGCGCAACGCATGCGGCCGGCTCGAGCACGGCGGCGGCCGCGAGGTCGGTCTCGGGTGGAAGCCGGTGGACGAGGTGAGCCGGGACGCACAGGAAGTCCGCGAACGCGCCCGCGTGCGTGAACCCGGTCTCGGCATAGTCCGCGGCGCAAAGATTCGTCCGACCCTCGCGGCACCGAGCGCAGTCGCCGCAGGCACGAAACCCCTCGGCGACGACCACGGCTCCTTCGTCAACGTTCTCGACGCCCGGCCCGACCGCTTCGACCAGCCCGGCCCACTCGTGGCCCGGAATGATCGGGTAGCGCACGTACTGCGCAGGCCGCCGTCCTTCGAGCACCTCGACGTCCGAGCCGCAGATGCCCGCAGCGCGGACCCGGACGAGGACCTCGCCCGGGCCGGGCTCCGGTCTCGGCACGCTTCGCAATGTTGCGGAGCCGGGCCGCTCGACGACCACGGCACGCATCTCACCGCTCACGGCGGTGTCGCCGTCGACGGTTCGCCTCTCCTCTCCCAGCCTTCGCTGAAGAGGAAGATCCCGGTGTGGGTGCGCGGATGGTCGGCGCAGGCGTCATGGTCGAGTCGGACCCCGAGCCCGGGTGCGGTCGGTGCCTGGAAGCAACCATCGAGCGGATCGATCGCAGGCGCGGCATCGACGAGCTCGCTCACCCAGCTGTCGGCGAAGTCGTTGAAGTGCTCGAGGATCAGGTAGTTGGGCGTGGCAACCGCGAAATGGATGTTCGCCAGCGTCCCCACGGGACCGCAGACGTTGTGTGGTGCGAGCGGGAGCTCGTACGCCTCGGCCCACCCTGCCAGGCGACGCAGGCCTGTGAAGCCGCCGAAGTGCGTGAGATCCGCTTGCACGATGTCGACGAGGCCCTGCTCGATGATCACCCGGAAGTCCGAGAGAAGGTGGAGACGCTCCCCCGTTGCGATCGGTAGGCGCGTCGCGCTGCGAACGCGGGCGAGCCCGCTCGGATTGTCGAACGGAACCGGTTCCTCCAGCCAGGCCGGGGCAAGCGGCTCGAGCTCGGCTGCTATCTCTGCCGCCGCCGCCGCCGAGAAGCGGCCGTGCATCTCGATCATGATCTCGACGTCGGGCCCAACCGCTTCGCGAACCGCCGCCACCAGCTCGATCGATCGCCGCCGCTCGGCCGGCGGAAGTCTCATCCAGGCGCTGCCGAACGGATCGAGCTTGAGCGCCGTATAGCCACGCGCAACAGCGTCGAGCGCCTTCTCCGCGAGCGCGGCCGGGTCGCGGTCGGTTTGGTACCAGGCGTTCGCGTAGGCTCGCACCCGGTCCCGGTAACTCCCACCCAGAAGTTTCCAGACCGGGACGTTCAGCTCTTGACCGACGAGGTCCCAGCAGGCGACGTCGAACGCAGCCAGGGCGGATTGCGTTATCTCACCCGGCCGTCCGTACTCCGCCCGCTGGATGTTGAACACCAGCGTTTCGCGGTCGAACGGATCCGCGCCGACGACGTATCGGTCGGCGAGCTCGGCAACGCAGGCGACGAGCGTGTCCGTCTTGTTGACCATCCGGACCTCGCCGAGGCCCCTGCGTCCGTCGTCTGCAACGAGTTCGACGAACGTGAGCTCGCGCCACGGAGCTCCGACGACGGTCGTGACGACCTCGACGATCCTCACGCCTCGACCGCCCTGGCTTGCTCGTCCGCGGTTCGTTGCAGGTGCGTACGGAGGTCCTGTTCGGTCTGCTGGAGGTGGTCGCGCATCGCCTGAGCGGCGGCCTTGGGATTGCGAGCCTTGACGGCGTCGAGGATCGTCTGGTGCTGCTGGGTGACGTCGTCGATCCCACCCCCGCGGGCGCGGTGGCCGGCAAAGCTCCGTTGCCGGCTTTGGCGGAGCGGCTCGGCGAAGGCCTCGATCAGAAACACGAGCATGCGGTTGCCGGAAGCGGCGGCGAGGTTCTCGTGGAAGCGGACGTCGGCCGTATGGAACGCCTCGAACTCGGTCCCGGCGGCGCGCATGGCGTTGATCGACATCTCCATGTCCGCAACGTCGCCGCTGGTTCCGCGCCGGGCAGCGAGTGACGCGATGTGTACCTCGAGCGCTCTTCGCACCTCCAGGAGGTCGAGCAGGGCGCGGGGGTCACGGCGGACGGCGATCTGGAAGAAGTCCCCCACGAGGCTGCCGTTGGGCACGGCGATCCGGGGGCGGCGGCCCTTGCTGATCTCGAGCAGCCCGCGGGCCGCGAGGGTCCGCGTCGCCTCTCGGACGCTGAGCCGGCTCACCCCCAGGGCCTCCGCGAGCTTCCCCTCGGAGGGCAGGGCCGCGCCGGGCTCGAAGCCGTCGAAGATCAGGGACTCGAGCTGCTCGATCACAGAGTCCACGACGGAGGTGCGGCCGACCGGCTCGAGCTCGCCGAAGGATGGTGAGTTGTCAGTCATTCCGGCATAGCTTGTTTGATCTGCTGATACGAATCAACCCCTTGCTTCGGACAGCAGCATCTTGACAAAGTCGAACCTATCAGACAAGCTAGCGCCGAGTAGGCGAGGGAAAGGTGGCGAGCATGTCGGAAATCGAAGACAGTCGCATCTCACGTCGCAAGTTCCTTCAGGGCGCCGCGGGTACGGCCGGCTCTCTTGCCGTCGGCTCGCTCTTCGGACCCGAGCTCGCGAGAGCGATTCCGCGGCGAGGTCTTGCGCCGACCAAGGTCGTCGTGATGAGCCAGGAACTGACCGCAGGAGCGGGTAACGCGGGTACGCCGTCGATCAAAGATTTCGAGGACGGTCACCCCAACATCTCGATCGAGCTCCTCGACGTCGACGCGGCGAAGTTCCAGGCCATGATGGCCGCCGGCCAGCCACCTGACATCTGGCGCACGCAGGCGCCGCTCGTTCCGCAGTGGGCGAAGCGGGGCCAGCTGCTCAACCTCGACAAGTACTTCCGGGCGAGCGACCTGATCCGCACTGCCCAGCTCACGCCGGCGAACGACTACTACCGGTACAAGAACGGCAAGATCGGAGTCGGCCCGCGCTACGGCATGGTCAAGGACTGGTCACCCGACGAGACGGTCTGGATCAGAACCGACCTCTTCAAGCAGACCGGCATCCACATACCGGGGCCGACCGACAAGTGGACCTACGACGATCTTTGGGAGATCGCCCTGAAGCTCCATCGGAAGAACAAGAGCCTCAAATGGATCCTGGATGTCGCCAACGGCTACGCCTGGATCGACCGGCACATCATGGTCCAGCTCGCGTCGATCGGGAAAAGCCTCTATCCCAAGGACTTCTCCCATATCAACCTCACGAAGAACCCGGCTGCGATGGAGGCGTTCCGCTACTCCTTCCGCTACTCGCAGCACAAGTTCGATCTCGGGCCCGAGAATCCGAACCCGGACGGCTGGTCAGGACCGGGCTTCGTCAGCGGCAAGATCGCGATGACCCAGTACGGCTACTGGTTCCTCGGAATGGTCTCGGATTCGGGAGGGGACGTTGTCAAGAACTCGCGGTTGCTCGCGGCGCCGCGTTGGAAGGGCGGCAAGCACCTCGATCCGACCATCACGGCGACGGGGTGGGTGATCAGCTCGCGGACGAAGAACCCCGACGCGGCCTGGGAGGTGTTCGAGTGGTACATGGGCGGCAAGCCGGCTCGTGACCGCGCCGGCATCGGCTGGGGCGTCCCAGCGCAGAAGTCGCTCTTCGACCGGCTCCCGACGACGACCGCCGTGCAGCGAAACGCAAAGAAGACGCTGCTGCACGAGCTGCCGTCCTCGAAGGCCGTCCTCCAGTACAACCCGTACCTCGTCGGGCTGGCCGACAATACGGCGGTGGCCACCGCGTACCAGAAGTACCTGGCCGACGCAGCCAAGGGCAAGATCTCCTTCACCAGCTTCATGAAGAAGGTCGAGTCCGATACCAACCGGGCCATCAAGGTGGGCAAGCAAGGGTAAGAAGAGCCCCCGTCCAACACAACGCTGTGGGAACGGCTGAAACTCCCCTCGCTGCGACCGCAGCCCCGCCGCGAAGGCGGGCGTCTCGCCGGAGACGGGAGACGCTCGCCTTCTACGGCTTCCTCTCACCATGGCTGCTCGGCTTCCTCGCTCTGACCTCGGTTCCGCTCGTGCTCGCCTTCGCGATGTCGCTGTCGAACCTGACCACGGTGAATCT
This sequence comes from Actinomycetota bacterium, assembly GCA_046735315.1. GTDB lineage: Bacteria > Actinomycetota > Thermoleophilia > Gaiellales > Gaiellaceae > 3-1-20CM-4-69-9. The sequence goes on along the minus strand of JBKPTB010000057.1, from coordinate 1,536 downwards.
CCACACCAACCTGCACTACGTGGGCGGGCAGAACTACACCCGGGCCTACCACGACCACGAGATGTGGTACTCGCTGGAGCGGACCGGGATCTTGATGGTGACCATCGTCCCGCTCTGGATCGTGACCCAGCTCGGTCTGGCGATGATCCTGAACGCGGGGATCAAGTTTCTCGGGCTCTGGCGCACGCTCTTCTACATCGCCGTCGTCGTCCCCGTCGTCGCGAAGGCGTTCATCTGGAAAGCGGTCTTCGCCCAAGAGGGCGGGCTCGTGAACCGCGCGATCGGCGCGCTCGGCGGAAGCAGCAACACCGACTGGTTGCTCGACCATCCGACGGCGTCGCTGGTCATGCTTCTCGTTTGGGGAGGCGCCGGCATCGGGATGCTGATCTTCATCGCCGGCCTCAAGAGCATTCCCGAGGAGCTGTACGAGGTAGCGCGGATCGATGGCGCGAGCGCCGTCAGGCGCTTCTGGACGATCACGCTGCCGCTCTTGACACCGGTGATCATGTTCCAGCTCGTCTGGGGCCTCTTCCTCGCCGCCAACGTATTCATCGAGCCGATCCTTCTCTCGCCGGGACTACAGCAGGGGTTCGGCTCGACCGTGCCGACCTCAAACATCACCGTCAATCTCTACGCGCTCCAGCGGATCTTCATTGATGGCGACTTCGGCTACGGCGCCGCGATCGCCTGGATCTTCGTCCTGCTCCTGCTCATCGTGACCGCCCTCGTCTTCCTGAGCGGCCGCTTCTGGGTCTTCTACGGAAAGGAGCAACACGGCAAATGACGCAGGGCGCGGCAACCGCCGACGCAGTTCCGGTGCGCCGACGCCGGCGCAAGCGCCTGAAGCCTGCGCGGTTGGCGACGCAAGCCGTTCTCTACGCATTCGTGCTCGCGTTCGCGGCCATCTTCATCGCCCCGCTCGTCTGGGGGCTCTTCAACTCGCTGCGCGACCTGCACCTTGGCGTCAGCGGGCCCGTTATCCCGAACCCTGCGCACTGGAGCAATTACCACTACGCGTGGTCGGGCATCTTCCCGTTCTCCCATTATCTGTGGAACACCGTCGTCCTCACCTTCATAGCGACCGTGCCCGCGGTCATCACGAGCGCACTCGCGGGCTACGCGTTCGCGCGGATGCGCGCCAGGGGGCGCAACGCCTTGTTCATCTTCGTGCTCGGCACGACGTTCATCCCCTTCTCGATCATCTTTATTCCGTTCTTCTGGGTCGCCGCCAACACCGGTATGTACTCGACGCGTTGGCCCTGGCTGATCTGGGGGATCAGCGGACAGGCGTTCCTGATCTTCCTCTTCCGCCAGTTCTACTCGAGCTTCCCCGCCGAGCTCGACGACGCGGCCGCGGTCGACGGGGCCGGGCACCTACGGACGTTCCTGCAGATCTACCTCCCGAACTCAGCCGGCCCGCTCGCAGTCGCGTTCGTCCTGCTCGGCACGGGTTGGTGGGGCGAGTACATCTATGCCTCGCTGCTCCTCCCCGACCGGCTCCTGCCGCTCGGCGTAAAGGTCGCAACGGGCTACAAC
>JBKPTB010000056.1:0-12529 GCA_046735315.1 Actinomycetota bacterium | reverse complement strand
GTCGCCACGACGCTGGTGGGCTCTTACCCCACCTTTTCACCCTTACCTTCAGCGTCTCCGGAGAATCGCTGCCGGCGGTCTCCTTTCTGTGCCACTTTCCGTCGGCTTTCGCCGCCTGGGTCGCCCCAGCGTCCTGCCCTTCGGTGTCCGGACTTTCCTCGAGCCTGAGCCTTTCGACCAGACCCGCGGTCACCCGGCCTGCGAGTCGAATTGTAGCTGCGCCTGTTCCGAACCGAACTCTGCGCGGAGGGTCGCGCTGCACTCGGGACACGTGATCAGTCCACCGGCATGCAGCACGAACTCACCGCAGACGAGGCACTCGAGGCTTGCGCCTCGGACCAGCGCTTGAAGCTCTTGCTCGAGCGTCCGGTGCAGGGGCTCAACAGAGCTCACAGCTGCCTGAACACCCCCGTCACGCGGCCCAAGATCTGCACGTGTTGCGCGTAGATCGGCTCGAGCGCATCGTTCTCGGGTTGCAGCCTGACTCGGCCTGACTCGCGGAAGAACCGCTTGACCGTCGCCTCCTCAGCCGACTCGTCGTCGCCGGCAAGTGCAACCACGATCTCGCCGTTGCGGGCGTCCTGCGTCCGCTGCACGACGACGATGTCGCCCTCGAGGATGCCGGCGTTCACCATCGAGTCGCCCTTCACCCGAAGGAGGAAGTCGCCGTGGAGCGTCTCGGGCACCGCGATGTGGTCCTCGACGTCTTGCTCCGCGAGGAGCGGTCCACCGGCGGCGATCTGCCCGACGAGTGGCAGCTTGTCGAGTGGGCCGGCCGGCGCCTCGCGCCGCTCCCGCCCGACGAGCTCCAGCGCGCGCGGCTTGGTCGGATCACGCTTCAGCAGCCCGGATCGTTCGAGGTTGGCCAGGTGCGCGTGCACGGTCGAGGGCGAGGCGAGCCCAACTGCCTCACCGATCTCGCGCACGGTCGGCGGGTAGCCATGGGTGTCGACGTAGTCGACGAGGAAGTCCCAGATCTCCTGCTGTCGTCCCGTCAGCATCTCGCCTCCAGGGTCGGGGTCGCGGTCGAACGTGTGTTCGCCATCAAGGTAGAGACTCCTCCGGACGACGTCAAGGGCAATGGCCCGCGACAGATGGATCTTCGAGGGTGTCGACAGGGAGCGGCGGGCGCGAATCATCGATGCGGTTCGACATGGCCGGGCGCTTCCCGACCCAGCCGATGCGACAGTCGCCGTCGCATACGCACGAACGCTGATTCGCCCTGAAAAACGGTTCCGGCGAGCTCTGCACGTGCTTTCCGCCGGCTCCGTGTTCGCATTTCTAGTAGTCGAATTCGTACTCAGCTTGCGACGCAGAGGGTCGTACGAACTTCCGAGTCCTGCCACGGTTTTCCTGTTCTTCTATCTCTCGGGCCACGCGGTCGGAGCGATCTGGGGCCGCAAGGTGAAGCAGAACGCGCGAGTGGCTGAGCGGCTCAACCTCGAGATGGCCGCAGCTGGAGGTCACTCGTCGAGAGCGGAGGACTACGACCAGCCACCGGACTCAGAAAAGCAGCCCGCTCGCTATCCACCGTTCAGAGAGATGTGGGCGCTTCATGTCTTACTGGGGGTCACCCTCGTCGGCATCGTCTTGCTTCGCACCTTGCCGAGTAACAGCCGCGCGATGACCGTCATTGCGCTACTGACCCTCGCTACCGCCTTCGCCACCGTCCTCTTCGCCTATCGAAGCCGCAAGAGTTCGTAGCAGATCGAAACAAATCGGCCGGTAGTCACCATGGCCCGCGAGGCGGGCCGGACTTTCCGGTCACTATGCGCTGGAGAGGACTTGAACCTCCACGGCCTTTAAAGGCCACTAGGCCCTCAACCTAGCGCGTCTACCAATTCCGCCACCAGCGCCTGAGGGAACGGAAGTGTAGCGCTAGCCTCAGCCCGCTTCCGGTCTAGGCTTCCGTGCGTGCACGAGACCTTCAGCTGCCTGGTCGGGCTTTGCCCGGCCAGGCTCGCCCGTGACAGGATCGACGTGTTCAGCGCGAAGTCATCATGCGAGCGCAGCGAGCGGACTTCGCGCCGCTAAATGCGAAACGTGTGTGCAGCGGCGATCGATGCGGCGACCGGCGCAGGTGCGGAGTACGCGGATGCACGGGCCGTCCTGAAGCGTGACCAGCTCGTGGCGACGAAGAACGGACGGGTCGAGCGTGTCTCGGATTCCGAGAGCGAAGGGATCGGGGTCCGCGTATTGGTCGGCGGGGCGTGGGGGTTTGCCTGCGATCGGCGGCTGACCCCCGAGGGAGCGCGGGAGGCCGCGCTTCGCGCCTGCACCTTCGCCCGCGCCGCGGCAGGCCTGCACACGCGACAGCTCGCACCACTGGAGCCTCGAACCGGCACGCATCGGACGCCGATCGAACGCGATCCGTTCGACGTGGCGATCTCGGACAAGATCGAGCTCTGCCTGCGAGCGGACGAGGCGCTCGCTGGACCCGATGTTCTCGTCCGCCAGGCGATGGTGCGCGCGCAACGGGAGCACAAGCTCCTCGTGACTTCGGAGGGAACGGAGGTTGAACAGGAGCTGATCGAGTCGGGGGGCGGGATCGAATGCTCCGCCGCTCGGGAGGGCGTGTTCCAGACCCGCAGTTATCCGAGCGCTCACGTCGGGTCGAGCTGCCAGTCGGGCTGGGAGTACGTCGAAGGACTGGACCTAGTGGGCGAGGCACCGCGCGTCGCAGAGCAGGCGGCCGCACTCGTGCGCGCGGAGCAATGCCCGAGCGCGATCACAACTGTCGTCCTCGACGGCGACCAGGTCGCGCTCCAGGTACACGAGTCGGTCGGCCATCCGACCGAGCTGGATCGCGTGTACGGAAGCGAGGCGGCGTACGCGGGTACGAGCTTCCTGAAGCCGGACGATCTCGGATCGCTCCGGTACGGCACGGAGCTGATGAACGTCACCGCCGATCCGACGACACCTGGCGGGCTCGGCAGCTTCGCGTTCGACGACGAAGGCGTTCCCGCTTCGCCCGTTCCAATCGTGGAGGCAGGTCTGCTGACCGGCTTTCTCACTTCGCGCGAAACGGCCGCGCGCATTGGTGCGGGCACCGGCGGATCGATGCGGGCCGACGGCTGGAACCGCATGCCCCTTGTCCGGATGACGAACCTTCACCTCGAGCCCGGTGACGGCGCGCTCGACGATCTGATCGCCGACGTGAACGACGGGGTGTACATGGAGACCAACCGCAGCTGGTCGATCGACGACAAGCGCCTCAACTTCCAGTTCGGTACGCAGGTTGCCTGGGAGATCAAGGGCGGTCGGCTTCGCCGCATGCTGCGCGATGCGACCTACACCGGGATCACGCCGCAGTTCTGGGGTCGACTCGACGCGGTCGCCGGCGCCGACTCCTGGCGGCTGTACGGCCTGACGAACTGCGGCAAAGGCCAACCTGGCCAGAGTGCACACGTCTCGCACGGCGCGTCGCCGGCCCGCTTCAGGAACGTCGAGGTCGGCGTCCGTCGGTGAGCGCACGCGAAGTTGCCCGCGCGGCCCTCGAAGCCGCCGGCGGTGAAGCGGAGGCAGTCGCGCAGGTCGAGAGCTCCGGGCTGGCGCGCTTCGCGGGCTCTGAAGTCCACCAGCCCACCCTGATCGACAACACCGTCGTCACGCTCACCGTCGTCCGCGACGGCCGGACAGGCATGGCGACCACGAACAAGGTCGACATGGAGGGCCTGGCCGTGCTTGCTCGTCGCGCGGCCGAGGCCGCAGAGAGCGCGCCTCCCAACGACAGGTTCCCAGGACTCGCCCCTCCGGCCGAACCGGCTGAGGTCGAGGGCTATGACGAGGAGACCGCCGCGTTGGGCCCGGACGAGCAGGCGCGAAAGGCGGCTGCCGCGATCGAGGCCGCCGGCGACTTCCCCGTCTACGGGTTCTTCACGAGCGCGGTCTCGGACCTGGCGATCGCGTCGTCCACCGGCCTGTCGGTCGACCAGCAGATGACCGATGCTACCGCTCTCCTAGTCGCGGCAGACGACGAAGGATCGGGTTATGCGGAACGAACAGGGTGGCGAGCCGGTTCGATCGACCCTGGGGCCGTAACGCGCGAGGCGTTGCAAAAAGCCGAGCGGACGAAAGATGCAAACGAGGTCGACCCGGGTGTCTACCGCGTCGTGCTGGAGCCGTATGCGTTCGCGGAGCTTCTGCAGTACTTCTCGTACGACTCGCTCGGCGCCCTCGGCTTGCTCGAGGAGCGAAGCTACTTCACGGAGAGGCTCGAGCAGCAGGTCTTCGACGAGAAGATCTCCATTGCGGACGACGCGCTCGATCCCCGCGGGTTTCCGAAGGCATTCGACTTCGAGGGAACGCCGAAACAACGTGTGCAGCTCGTCGAGCACGGCGTCGCGCGCAACGTTGTCTGGGATCGCGCGACCGCCCTCCAGGCCGGGAACGACGCCCAGTCGACGGGCCATGCGCCGCCGGCCGAAGCACGCGACTGGGGACCCCTCCCCTATGCGCTCTCGGTCGCGACCGGAGAGGCGCCGTCCGTCGATGACCTCGCACACCTCGTCGAAGATGGGCTCTATGTCACCCGCCTGCACTACCTCGGCGTCGTCCATCCACGCGAGGGCGTCATCACCGGTATGACGCGCGACGGAACGTTCCGCATCCGGAACGGCAAGATCGCCGAGCCGCTCGTGAACCTCCGCTTCACCGTCGCGATCCCCGACGTCCTTCGGGAGGTGTACGGGCTCACACGCGAGGCGGCGCTCGTGAACTCGCAGAGCTTCTACGGAGAGCGCTACCCGTGCGGCGTGATGGTTCCCGCCATCGCGTCGGCACACTTCTCCATCACGGGCCTCGGCTCGAAGCCCGGGATCTGACAGCCGAGTAATCGACGTTCCCGAGGACGTCTTCTCGCCAGCCCTCGAGCCTCGGCGAGACGAGGCGGGCGTCGACGACCCACGCGATCGGGATCGCCGAAGCGCGACGACGCATCTGGTCGTCGAGACGCTCGAGCTCAGCGCGTTGATCCGTCGAGCGCAAGGCCGCCAAGAGCAGCGGCCGGGACCCGAGCTCGTCGCGAAGGACGAGCTCGGCTGGAATCGCTTCCGCTTGGGGATAGGCGGCGATGATCCGCTGGATACCCGAGTTCGGCTTCGCCTCGGGTCCGCTGCGCAAGCTGATTGGACCGAGTCCGAGGTCCCGCCACTGCGCATAGAGAAGGAGCGCGCCGGCTCGAAGTGCGGGGTCCGGCGGCACAAAAAACCAGAGTGGTAGCTTCGGCAACGACGGAATTGCGTCGACTGCGCGCCGGAAGGCCGCCGGATCCCCCTTGCCGCTGCCAAGGAATCCGTACGCGCTCGTTCCCGGCAGCTCGGGGATCAGTTGCGCGTAGTCGTTGCGGTTTGCCGTCTCCCAGTAGACCTGGCGAAAGTGCTCGCTGTAGCCGGCGATACCGGCGACGTCGACGCCGAGCAGCGTTCTCGCGCGGAGAGCGGCGCCGAGTTGCCGATCGCGCTTGCTCGCAAGTATGTCGCCGAGCGGAACGGGCGCCTCGTCGAGTGCGCCGTGTCTGAACAGGCGCACGGCAGCCAGAGGAGCACGTCGCAGGAACCGCACGGTCAAGCCCTCCCGGCGTACGACCACGAGGCGCTTGGACCCGCTTACGAGCCGGAACGGCCCGGCAACGAAGCGCGGCGCGGCGGCGAGCGAGGTCAGGGCGTAAGGAAAGCGCCGCCACGAGTACGGCAAGCGAATGGACAGTCTCGTCGGCGAGGTTGCGGAGACCTTCGCATCCGCGAACAGCCACCGTTCCGGCACGTGCAGGAGCTTGACGCGTTGAAGAGCAGCCGCGATCGAGGGCGCTGCTCGGCAGGTGAACGTCCACTGCCGAAAGTCGGCAGAGGCGCGCCAAGCCGTGCAAAGCCCGGGCACGACCGCACCGGTCGCGGGGTCGGTGCGGAGTGGGGTTGCATACAGCGTGCGCGCAAGCGTCGTCTCGTCCCGGCCTTCTGCCAGCGCGGGATCGAGTGGCCACCGAAAGCTCGTCAGCGCGACACGGACGACGTTCGGAGGGCCCGTTGCGACCGGCTCGACCGCCCGCGCCGTCTGCTTCGAACCGCAGCCTCCGGCCACGAGAGCAGCCGCGGCGCAGAGCGACGCTACTTCAGCGCGTGGAAGAGTGCGATGCAGTTCGCGACGAAGAGAATGCCGACGACGACGGTGAGCCTCGTCAGGTTGCGCTCGACGATGTGCGTGCCGCCCTGTGACGCGGGCGTGAAGCCCATTCCCCCGAGACCGGTGTCTCGGCCGGAGTGCATGAGGATCAGGGCCACGAGGGCCATCGAGAGCAGAACCTGGATGACGGCGAGCGCCTGAACCATCGCGTGGCCAGGGTAGCAGCGTCGTTAGCGGCCGACGACCTCGAGGATGGCGTCGATCAGTTCTGCTGCGATCCGGTCCTTCGTGACGTAGCCGGCCGCGCCGACCTCGCGCGCGCGATCGACGTCGGTGCGCGAGTTCGAGCCGGTGAGGATGAGGACACAGGCGTGCGCGCGCTCCTTCCGGATCTGCTTCGTCGCCTGCAGGCCGTCCATGACGGGCATCGCGATGTCCATCAGGATCACGTCGGGCTCGAGCGAGAGGGCAAGCTGTACCGCCTCGGCACCGTCTGCCGCATGGCCGGCGACCTCGAGCCGATCGTCGGTGGCGAGGATTGCCTCGAGCGCCTGGCTGAACAAGCGATGGTCGTCCGCGATCAGCACGCGGATCTTGTGCGGGATGTTGACGACGGCCTCCGTGATCCCCGGTGGAGTTGAAATGTGACTTGTTAGGGTCGATTTGTGAAGGGGGACGACGCACGGCAACGGATCCAGAAGTTCCTGGTCACTGGAGATAATCGTCTCAAGCAGGGCGTCGACCCTGCGAAGGCGCGCCAGAGCTACGAGCAGGCGCTCGACGCCGCACGCGAAGCAGGGCTCGAGGACTCGATCCGACCGCTGGTCGAGATCAGGCTCGCGGATCTCGAGCGGCTCGCCGGAGAATCGTCTCGACCCGCTCCGCCTGACGCCTGACGTCGTGCGCCTCGGCCGCCGAGCGTGCGGCGGAGTTGGGTCGGGGCAGCGCTGCAGCGGCGCGTAGAGCGGCGAGAAGCGCAGCTTCGTCCACCGGGTCGACCAGTACGCCGGCGTCCGGCGGCACGAACTCGGGCGGGCCGCCGATCCGGGTGGCCACGACCGAACGGCCGCAGGCCATCGCCTCGAGCGTCGCCTGGCCGAAGGGCTCGATCAGACTCGGCTGGCAGACGACGTGGGCCGCGGCGATCCGCGCCGGCAGTGCGCCGTACGGAAGCGCGCCCGTGAGCTCGATTCCCGGCCGGCCCTCGAGCTCTGGGCGTAGCGGTCCGTCGCCGACGAACGTCAGCGTGCCCTCGCCCAGCTGCTCGTACACGTTTGCGAGGCGCAGCACGTTCTTGCGCGGGATCAACGAGCCGATGCAGAGGAAGCGCGGCGGTCCGTCAGGCGCGGGCTCGACCGTGAACCGCTCGAGGTCGACACCCGAGTCGACGACCTCCGTCTTACCACGCGCCTCGGGCACCTTTGCCTCGAGCTCGCGTCGCAGGTAGTCCGAAACGGCGATCACCGTCGCCGCGCGCCGGACGACGAAACGAGTCGCGGCCCTGATCCCAGGCAACCAGCCGACGTTGCGCACGTCCCGTCCGTGCGCGGTCACGACCAGGGGTGCGCGTCCGGCGAGGGCTGCGATCAGCCCGGTCGGAACGAGAAAATGCGCGTAGACGACGTCGGGACGAAAGCGACGCGCCTGCTCTCGAGTCGCCCACGCGAGCTCGACGTACTTCCGTTTGCCGCGTCGCCGGCGGTCGAGGACGGCGCGTTCGACGTCGTGACCGCGCGCGACGAGCTGCTCCTCGAGCCCGCGGACGAACACACCGAGGTCGGGGTCGGCAGGGCCCGGGTACATCTGCGAGACGAGCAGAATTCTCATCGACTCGGCGCTGAACGTACCGACTTCAACTCCGTCACCGATCCGTAACCGCACAGCAGCCCACCGAACGTGGGGCATATCCTAGGTTCGTGCGCGGGCCGGTAGCAGGCCGGCCAAAAACGACCAGGGGAGGAACCTTGAGCAGACTGCTCAAAACACACGGGCTCGCCGTGGGCGGCGCAGCGATTCTCGGAGTGATCGTCTTTGTCGCGGTCGGTGCTGCGGCACTGCCTGACAACCCGCAGCTCTCGAACGTGGCGCAGCCGAACTTGAAGTCCGTCGGGTACGCGCCCGCACCGAGAATCTCGAAAGAGATCCAGCAAGTCGTCTGGGCTCAGGGGGGAACGCGACTCGAAAATCCAGCCGGCATCATCACCGACTACGGCTTCGAGAACGACGTGTCGTCCTCAGACGACCCGACGAAGCCGCAGATGGTCCCGACCCCGACCGTCACGAACGAGGCTCAGAAGACGGAGCCCGATAAGAACACGTACCTCGTCTTCAAGGACGGTCTCAAAGGGCCGGACGCCTCCTACGACTACGGGACCCACTTCGTCTACCAGGGTCACGAGATCGCAGCGACCGTCAACGGCAAGAAGCAGAGCTACATCACACGCGTCAACCTCGACGCCGACGCGCAGCACCGAGTAACGCTGCTCGCTTACCAGGACACGACCGGCGAGCCGATCCAGACAATCGACGGCTCGACCTGGGACCCCTTCGCGAAGCGGTTGATCTTCACAACCGAGAGCACGAGCTCGCCGACGTATGCGGCCACGCCCGACTACCCGTCGCAGGTCGAGGACGTGTCGGGTGCGCTCGGGCGCGGCGGTTACGAGGGAGTGCAGAACGACTCGGCCGGCAACCTCTGGCTCGTCGAGGACATCGGCGGCGCGAACAAGCCTGGCACCGTAGCCAAGATCCCCAACAGCTTCATCTACCGCTACGTCCCCGCCAGTTCTGGCGACCTCCACCACGGAAAACTCCAGGCGCTGCAGGTCATGAACACCTCCGGCACTCCGATCACACAGGCCTCGCAGACGACGGTCAACGCAGCGGACCAGGTCGTGATCCACAGCTACGGCCACAGCCTCGACACCAACTGGATCACGATCCACGACACAGCCGTCGACGGAACCGCGCCGTTCAATGCCAACACGCTTGCGAAAGCCGCGAACGCAACGCCGTTCAAGCGACCGGAGAACGGTCTGTTCCGACCTGGGTCCGCGTTCAAGCAGTTCTTCTTCGACGAGACGGGCGACACGAATGCAACCAGCGTCGAGAACGGCGACAAGCTCACGGGAGCCGGCGGCTCCGGCGGTTGGGGGGCGATCCAGCTGCTGACGCAGTCGAGCCCGTCGGCGAACACCGGCAAGCTCTCGCTCTTCTTCCTCTGCAACGAGAACATCAGCGGTCTCGACAACAACGCGTTCTTGTCGCAGAACAAGATCACCTTCGTCGAGGACGCTGGTGACACGCTGCACAAGCAGCGCAGCGACGACACCCGTGCCGCAGTTCCCGGCGTGAACGCCGGCTTCGACGCCGGTTACGTGTTCGACGTGAACACGGATTACTCCAACCAGAGCAACAAACCGATCCGCTGGCTCGCCGAGGGCCGCGATGGGCTCGCGGCGATCGACAGCGCCTTCGGTTTCTCGAAGAACGACGGCGACAACGAGATCACCGGCGTCCACGTGTCCGACGGCGACCCCGGCGTCGGAGGAATCCTCGGCACGAAGCTGCCGCACATCTTCCACGGCGGCTGGCGCTGGTTCTGGACGCAGCAGCACGGCGACAACTTCCTGTACGAGGTGATCCCTGCAGACGCAGTCACCTCGATCGGGAACCAGTAGGGAGAGCAGCAGCGCATCGTCCATTGGTGAGGGCCCTGTCTCGGCAGGGCCCTCACTTCAGAGTCGCTTCTGCGCGTCGTACGTGCCGAATTCGTCTCTCAGTGCGTTGCTGATCTCGCCGACGGTTGCGCGAACGCGAAGGGCCTCGCGCATCGGCACGAGCAGGTTCCGTTCACCCCGTGCCGTCTCGCGCACCGCTTCGATCGCGCGCTGCGCCTCCTGTTCGTCCCGCTCCGCTCGAACGCGGGCCGTCCGCTCGAGCTGGCGCTTCTCGGCCTGCGGATCGAGGCGATGGAGCTGGATCGGCTCCTCCTCGCCCTCCGTGAACCGGTTGACGCCCACAATGACGCGCTCGCCGCTCTCCACCTCCCGCTGCCAGCGAAACGCGGCTTGCTCGATCTCCTCCTGCACGAAGCCCTGTTCCACCGCGGCTACGGCACCGCCGAGCTCGTCGACCCGTTCGACCAGCTCCCATGCTCTTGTCTCGAGCTCGTCCGTCAGCGCCTCGATGAAATAGGACCCGCCCAGGGGATCGGCCGTGTCCGTGCCGCCGGCCTCGTGAGCCAGAAGCTGCTGCGTTCGCAGCGCGATGCGCGCGCTCCGCTCGGACGGCAGAGCGAGTGCCTCGTCGTAGCCATTCGTGTGAATCGATTGTGCGCCGCCGGCCACCGCCGACAGGGCCTGGATGGCGACGCGCACGATGTTGTTCTCCGGCTGTTGCGCGGTGAGGGTCGAGCCGCCCGTCTGCGCATGGAAGCGAAGCGCCTGCGCTCGTGGATTCTCTACACCGAAACGCTCCTTCATGATGCGTGCCCACATCCTGCGCGCCGCGCGGAACTTCGCCACCTCCTGGAAGAAGTGGTTGTGCGCGTTGAAGAAGAAGGACAGCCGCTCCCCGAGCTGGTCAGGCGACGAGCCCGCGTCGATTGCCGCCTGCGCGTACGCGATGCCGTTCGCGAGCGTGAACGCGAGCTCCTGCACGGCTGTCGAGCCCGCCTCGCGGATGTGGTAGCCGGAGATGGAGATCGGGTTCCATTTCGGGATCCGCTCCGCGGCGTAGGCGAAGAGATCGGTCGTGATCCGCATCGACGGACGCGGCGGGTAGATGTAGTTCCCGCGGGCGATGTACTCCTTGAGGATGTCGTTCTGCACCGTGCCGCGCAGCTGCTCGCCGCCGACGCCCTGCTCCTCCGCGACGAGCTCGTACAGCAGCAGGAGCAAGGCGGCCGGCGCGTTGATGGTCATCGACGTCGAAACCTCGCCCAGCGGAATGTCGTTGAAGAGCAGCTCCATGTCGGCGATCGAGTCGATCGCCACGCCGGTGCGACCCACTTCGCCTACAGCCCGCGGATCGTCCGAGTCGTAGCCGAGCTGCGTCGGCAGATCGAACGCGACCGACAGCCCCGTCTGTCCGCGTTCGAGGAGGTAGCGAAAGCGCTCGTTCGTCTCCTCCGCCGAAGCGAAGCCCGCGTATTGCCGGATCGTCCAGGGCCGTCCCCGGTACATGTCGCGATAGGGACCACGCGTGAACGGGAACTCGCCCGGAACCTCGAGGTCGGCGGGCGCGTCCTCCGCCGTGTAGAGCGGCTTGACCTCGATCTCCGACTCGGTTTGCCGTTCGTCGCCGGTTGTCGCCATTACCGGAGAGTATGCTCGGCCTCGTGCGTGCGCTCGCCGTAGCGCTGGCGACCGTCGCGCTGACCCTACCCGCAGCAAGCGCGGGCGGCGACGCGAAGATCGCATACGTCCTCGGCAAGACGGCCACGATCGTCTACCTCGGCAGTCCGCTCCGTCAGCCGATCGTGGTCACGAAAGCCGGGCCCCCGCGCTGGAGCGGCGACGGACGCTTGCTGTCAATCGGAGGGTGGATCGTCGGCCGCGCGCGGTTAACCGCCACGGAACTCTTTTGGGCCCCGACCGGAGAAACCGCTGCCTACCAGACAAGGAACGGAGCCGTCCTCTTGTGGACGCGCCAAGGTGCGCGCACGGTGGTCGCACCCACATGGGGCGCCACCTCCCTCGCCTGGGGACCGAACGGGAAGCTCGCGCTCGGCAGATCCGTTTGCCAGGTGCCTTGCAGTGTCCCGCGTCACCAGGAGGTATGGATCTGGAGGAACGGCTCCATGCGGCGCGTCGCCGGGCCGCTACGCGGTGTGGCGAGGCCCATCGTCGCGGGTTTCGCTCCCGACGGACGTGTGCTGTGGTGGCCCGACTACCAGGGCTCCGCGTCGCTCCAGGCCGACGGCCTACCGCTCTACGCAAACCGGACGAGGATCGTGGTGACGCTCGCGTTTCCCGACTTCGTCGTCCGCTGCGGTCGCCACTTGACGATCGCCGCGGGCGGTGACCGCTACGCCACACATGGCAAACGGATCCTCTTCGACGGACGCGACGTCTCGGACGAGACCACGCGCTCCTGGGTGTCGCCTTCGTGCGCGGCAAACGGAAAGCTTGTCGCCGCGGCGGGACGCAACTGGGAAGAGAGCCACTTCGGGGCGGAACACCGAGCGATCTGGCAGCTGCTACCCACTCGCCGCCAATTGACCCACGCACCGTTGGGCTGGACGGACGAGAGCCCGCATCTCCTGCCCGACGGGTCTCTGCTCTTCATCCGGACGCGCGAAACGGCACGGAAGGTGAATGGAGCGTGGATGGCCACGAGCCGCGGGCTCTTAGAGCATCTCGTGTCCCGAAAGCTCGTGACTGTCGCGAAGGTGCAGTTCGCCACC
>JBKPTB010000055.1:0-22191 GCA_046735315.1 Actinomycetota bacterium | reverse complement strand
GCCTGCTGAGCCCTGCCAGTACAACCTCGTCCCGGCCGAGGTGATCGTCGGTCGCGGCGGGATCGCGTGCGGCGGCAGCGCTCTTCTAGCCATCGCATAGTTGTGGGCGCGGATCACCTGCGCGCGCGCGGCCATGTCCGCAGCCGTATTCACGAGCGTCCGGATCCCGGTGTAGTACAGCGCCCACCACTGGCCGGTCTCGATGCGGGCGGCCGCACGGCGGTCGGTCGTGTTGGCCGGAATCGGCATCCACCCATGGCCGCGCCGGTGCGCCTGCAGCGCCCAGAATGCGTCGCCGGCGACGCCGGGGTTCTTCGCGAGCGTCTGCAAGAAGCGACGAAATGCGCCCACCGTCCGGTAGTTCGTTCGGTCCCAGCCATACTCGTACGCGGCGAACGGCTTGCGCGCCGACTTGCACGCTCGCAGCTCGTCCCCTCGCGAGGAGAGTGGCTGCTTCCAGTGGGGATAGACGAACGCGACGCAGACGTCGACACCGGGAATCAACGCGTTCCACGCGCTCGAGAGAACGAGATGACGACGATCGATCGTGCGCAGGCGCTCGACGATCGCACGCGTCCACGGCCTCGGACTGTCGCCACCGTTCAGCAGATCCCAGCCGAAGATCGTCGGGTCGTCCTTGTACGCCACGCCCGTGTACCTGTTGACGTGGTTCAGGACGGCGTCGATGTGCTGCTCGACGTCCCCGCGCACCGTCTCGTCCGTCCAGAACGGCGCCATGTTGACGAGCGAGCAGTTCGGCACAGCGATTCCGCGCCAGCGGAGATACACGCAGCCGCTGCCGCCCGCGCGTGCGTCGTCGCCGACAATGGTCGGAACGAGCTTGATTCCGTTGCGACGCGCGGAAGCAAGCGCGTAGTCGATTGGCTCGAACGCAGCGGCATTGAACTTCCCGAGTTCGGGCTCGAGGCAGAGCTCACAGCCGACCGAGTCGCCCATCGTCTGGCTGCGCACGACCTTTGCGCCCAGCTCGCGTGCCGTTGCGAGCGCGTCGTCGATCTCGTAGTGGCTCGGATAGCGCGGCCCGGCCTGATCAGCAGGCCCGTAACCGAGAAGGCCGAGCCACTCGATGTTCGCCCCACCGAACCGGAACGGCCGGCCGCCGACCTCGAGGCCCAGACCCGAACGCGTCACGAACGACTCGCCAAACCCCTGCGGCGCCCGAGCCGAGGAGGCCGGCGCGGCCAGCACCGTCGCGACCGCCAGGGTCGCCAGTAGGCGAAGCGACACGGCGTCGTTTTACCGGGCGGCGCGACCGGCCGCGCAGGTACTGTCTCGCGATTCGCGGCGGTAATCGACTCGCGTTGGGGTTGTTGGGAGGAGCGCTTGCCGTGCTCTCGCTCGGCTGGTCCGGCTCTTCGGGCGCCTCGGCGCGCCCACTCGCCTCACCGGGACCCAACCCGTCCATCCGCTTCACGGCGCAGCCGCGCCGAAACCAGCTACGCCTCACCGCACCGGGCTACGAGCTCATCCTGAGCAGACGGAACGGCGGCATTCTTTCGCTCGTCGACCGCGTCGCCCGCAGTCGAGTCCTCTTCGGCGAGGGCGGCTGTATTTGGGGTGCACGTGCGGAAGGAACGACGGACTACATCGGCGGATGCTCGTTCTCGCGCGCGGGCGCGGCGCGGTTCTCCTATCGCTGGGACGCGCGCTCCTCAAGGCTGACGCTGAGATACACGCAGCGCCCCGGCTCGACAGCGGCCATCTCGGCAACCGCGGTACTGACGGCCTACGACACGTACTTCGACCTTCGCGTCACCGTCACGAACCAGCTGCACCGCGTACTGACGAGCGTGCTCGTCCCGGCCGACCTCCTCGGCTCGGCCAGTAGCGTCACCGCCGGCTACGCGCCGAACTTCCTACCGGGGATCCGACTCGCGCCGAGCTTCTTCACAGGCTCGCAGAGCAACATCCTCACCTATCCCGGACGCTATGCCTGGGCCGATTACCTCGCGCTCGACCTGGGCTCAGCCCATCTCGCGGTCTACTCCGCGAACCCGCCGCCGAACCCGCTCTACCCGGTGGAGCTCGGCTTCGTGCGCGGCCAGGCAGGAACGTTCTGCTCCGGCCGGTTCTTCTGCATCGCGCATTCCTTCGACACCTCGGTCGCCGACGGTGCGACCTGGACCAGCCCGGTCGTGCGTGTCCGCGTCGGCGAGACGTTGGACAAGACACTGCTCGGCTACCGGAAGGACAACGGCATCGATGCGTATCCGTCCGTCGCCGACAAGCTCGGGCCGCAGGCGGCGACCTACGAGCGCGCGCCTCTGATCAAGGCTGACCTCCAGAAAGGTTTGCCGCCGCTCGCCGACTGGGCGCAGGCCCTCCGCCGTTTGCCCTCGCCGGTCCTCCTGCACCCGGTCCGCTACCAGCAGGGTCTCTTCGACGAGGTCGACCCCGATTTCCTGCCGCCGGACCCGCACGTCGGGACCGTCGCCGACCTGCGCTCGATGATCGCCGCCGCCCACTCGCTCGGACAGCTCGTCATGCCGTACCTGAACGTCAGCTGGTGGAACGTCGACTCACCGACCGTGAAGCAGCTGCTCGCTCAGGGGAGCGCCGACCGGTTCGCAGCGCTCGATGCCGCCGGCCGTCCCAGGCTCGAGCCGTACCGACCCTTCATGGGTTACATCGTCTCCCCGTACACGCCGGTCGTGCGCGACCGTCTCCGGGCGCTGATGGACCAGTGGCAGGCGGAGGCGCCGACCGACTGCTACTTCTTCGACCAGATCGGGGCGCGCCCGTGGATCCGCGACTACAACCCAGCGGCGCCCAACCCGCTCTCGTACTACGACGGCTGGCTCGCGTTGATGGCGCCGTACGCACCGCGGTGCTTGATGGTCGAGGACGGCTGGGATCGACTCGCGAAGAGCTTCGCCGGCTTCCACGGCGGGCTCTTGACGGTGCAGCGTGAATCGTCAGAGGCCGACATTCTCTTCGGCGCAGGGAACTGGGAGCCGTTTCCGCTGGCGCCGATGTTGCTGCACGACAAGGTCCTGATGTACCAACACGATCTGGCCGAGCAGACCATGACGACCGATCACACGACGCTGACGTACAACCTCGCGCTCGGTTTGATGCTGTCTTACAGCTGGGATGGGGCGACGAGCTCGGTCGACAGTCCGTGGCTCGACGTCGTCGCCAGCTACCAGCACGCGCTCGGGCCTTACTCGGCCGGGCAGCCACTGCAGTCGTACAAGACAGTCGCACCGCATGTGACCGAGACCGGCTATCCCAACCTGACGGTCGTCGCGAACTGGAGCAACTCCGACAGCTATACGACCGGCGGCTTCGGCGTCGCCCCGAAAGGCTTCCTTGCTCGAACGGGCGACGGTGCCGTCATTGCCGGCACGTTGAGTGGGACGTTCGACGGCTTCGCCCTCTCACCCGGATCCCACGATCTCGTCGTTACCCGGACCAGTTCCGTCGTCACCGTTCATCAGCCGCTCGGCACGGAAACCGCGATCGCCGTGCGACTTCCGTCGTCGTGGCAGCCGGGCTCACCGGTTCGGGCCGAGGCGCTCGCGCGCGACGGCAGCGTGCTCGGCCCGATCTCGGGCACCGTGCAGAACGGACGCTTCGTCTTCACCTGCGCAGGCACGGAACCGGGCCTGCCGGCTCCGACCTATCGGATCAGCGTCGGTTAGCCGCCTCCACGTCCGCCGAACGCCTGCCGCCGGGCCAGGTCGTGCTCGGGGTCGACGAGATGGCCGTCCCTCTCCACGTAGCCGTCCTTGCCGCCGATCACGAGCAGGACGAGATCCTTAGAGTCGCTCGCGTTCGAGACGCGGCGGGCGGTCGTCGCCTCCACGTGGATCAGGCCGCCCTCGCCGACCTCACGCGTCTCGCCGCCGATCTCCACGAGCGCTCGTCCGCGATGAACGAAATAGAGCTCGTCCTGGTGTTCGTGGAAGTGGAGGAAGCCCTCGAACGACGGCGGCATGACGATCCCGTTCACGCCGAAGGCCTTGATGCCGAGCTCACGCCGAACTTTCCGAAATCCATATCCGTCGCCGAGCTCGTCGAGGGAACCGAAGGCGTAACCGCTCATAGCTTCCGGACGATCTCCTCTGCTTCTTCGCGCGTGAACGCGCGCAAGGTCTCGGTGTGTTCCGCGCCGTATCGGTTCAGCTTCATCAGGATCTCGATCGCGACCTCGTCGTCCGGGGCTTCGAAGATCTCGACGACGTCGTAGCGCCCGAGCGTGACGTAGACGCCGACCATCTTGCCGCCGGCCTCGGTGATGATCCGCTCCCCCTCCTCGACTCGCTCCCGCCAGCTGGGCAGGCCCGCGAAGCCCTGCGTCGTCCAGCGCATCAAGGTCACGTAGTGGGCCACGCCGCGAATATATGGCTAATGCGCCTGAACGCCTATCTCGCACGGGCCGGCGTTGCGTCACGCCGGCGAGCGGACGAACTGATCAAGGCGGGGCGGGTCACCGTCAACGGCGCGCCCGGACAACTGAACACGTTCGTGCAGCGCGGCGACCAAGTTGCGTTCGACGGCGAGTCGGTCGTCGCGCAGAAGCTGGCCTACGTTCTGCTGCACAAGCCCGCGGGAACGCTGACCACCGCCAGGGATCCCCGTGGCCGCCCCACGGTGCTCGACCTCGTGGACGTCCCCGAGCGGGTTGTGCCGGTGGGCCGGCTCGACGCGAACACGACGGGGGCACTCCTCTTGACGAACGACGGACCCCTGGCGCACCGTCTCGCGCATCCGCGTTACGGCGTCGAGAAGGTCTACGAAGCCGAGGTGGAGGGGAACCCGGGACCGAGCGCGCTCCGCCGCCTCGAGGAGGGCGTCGACCTCGACGATGGCCCTACCGCGCCGGCGCAGGCAAGGCTCCTCGGGCCCTCGACGATCGAGCTCGTCCTGCACGAAGGGCGCAAGCACCAGGTCAAGCGCATGTGCGAGGCGGTCGGTCACCCGGTGCTGCGTCTGCACCGCAGCCGCTACGCGGGGCTGACTCTGGAAGGGCTCGAGCCCGGCGCGTGGCGCGAGCTCGAGCCCTCCGAGGTTGATCGGCTGCGCGATCCCTAGTGTCCCGCGAGCCCTGCCGCTCGATCGAGCAGACCCTGGGCGCGGTCGAGTAGCGCCGCCGCCTGCGTATGGTCGATCGGTGTTCCTGATTCGGCACCGCCGAGGAGAGCCTTGATGCCGTCGACGACCTGGTCACGCTGCTCAGTGACCTGCGCGATCGACTTCTCCAACGTCGTGTACCGGTTGTCGTGGTTCGTGTCGCTCGCAAGCCCCAGCGTCGACGCCTTGAGCGTGTTCATCGCGAATTCGCCGAACGGCGCGTCGATCCGCTTCAGCATGTCGCCGAGCGCGAGCGCGTCCGACGACTGCAGCGTGGCCGGGATGGCCCCGGAATCGACGATCTGTGCCACCGGTCGACCGTCGCTCGAGTAGTCGTCATGGAGCCCGAGCAGCGACAGCATCGTCGGCCGGACGTCGGTGTGATCCGTCCAGCCGGTGAAGTCGCTCCCGTTCTTCACGCCGGGTCCGACCATGCCGATCCAGGTCGAGGCGATCTCGTCCTGGATATCGCCGTGGTTCCAGGCGAAGCTCTGGTTCGACCGCGACGGAATGAACGCACAAGCGGCGTCAGTAGCGCACGTCGCGGGCGAGTTCGAAGCGAAGAAGAACCAGTCCGGATCCGCGAACGGCGTGAACGTCGGCGTCCGCAAGGGATCGGCTGTGACCATGTGAAGTGTCTTCATCTCCGTCCGGTCGGCGAGCGCGACCATGATGTTGTGCTCATCCGCGCCGGTGTACGGGTTCGTCCAATGCAGCTGAGCCATCTCACGCTCCAACTTGCGCGTCTGCGGAGCAGTCTGGCTCGGGTTGCCGTTGATGTAGACGGTGGGCGCGTCGTCCGAATGGACGGCGAACCCGGTCGTGTCGTTGAACTGCGTCCGCATCATCGCGCTGAGGTTCGCGTTGATTTCCCCGACGCGGTTGTAGTTGCAGGCGACGGTGACGCCGTTGCATCCGGCCGGCGTCGGCGCGTCACCGACGAAGTGGTCACCCTCGTCGACGGTGACGACGAAGAGCGTGTTGCTTTTGTTGATGCCATCAGCGGCGAGCCGATCGAAGAACTTCTGGAAGGCGATGTCGTAGTCGTGCAGTTGCTGCACGTATCCCGCCTCACCGGGCCCGTAGGCGAAGTGGATGTTCCCCGCCGTGCCGTGGCCGTCGTGCGCGTCGGAGATGTACGCGTAGGTGATCGGGATCCCAGCCTCCTGCATCTGCGCGATCCAGGACAGGGACACGGTCGCGGTCATCCCGTCGAAGCCGGGGAAGCCGACGTGGCCGGTCGCGTCCTGGATGACGTTGCCGTCGAGGTCGGTCATCGGCCCGCTCGGCTTGATCGCAGGGTTGACGTACTTCGCCCCGAAGAGGCCGTTGTAGCCGGTGTAGCCGTTCGGCTCGTCCGGCAGCAGGTCAGGTCGGCCGTGGTTGGCCGAACTGCAGAGGAGCGAATCCGACGCGCAGTGCACGCCGATGCCGACGAAGTCGGCAAACGCCTGACCCGGGTTCGAGGCCACCTCGGCAGCCTCCGGCGAACCGGAGCCGAAGACCGTTGGGATGTCGATCGCTGTGTTCTCGAGGATCGTGTTGGCCGTCGAGACAGCGCCGAAGTCGCAGCCCGCGCGCGTGTACGGGACCCATGGCGCAGGAGCGATCTTTCCCTGCTCGTTGATCATCGTGGGCGTGAGGTCTCTGTCGGCGGGGTTGCTCGGCGTGCCGGCCGGGTCGAACAGCGGCGCGGTCCAGTAGGCGAACGAAACACCGGTCCTGCTGCCGCTGCCGCTGAAGTAGCGGTAGCTGTTTGAGACCGGCTGTCCCATTCGGTCCGGATAGACGCCGGTCAGCGACGTCAGGATCCCGGTCGCGGTATGTGAGATCAGCGCGGTGTGATCGTTCGTCAGAAGCGTGCCGTTGCCGCGAATGAAGTTGAGCAGGTGCGGCATCTGCTCGAGGTCCGACGGAACGTTGGGGCTGTCCCGAAGGAAATGGGTGTTGTCGAACTGGATGTAGATCACGTGCTTGATGTTGTCGCCCGCGGATGCGAGCTGACAGCCGGTTGCGGCGAGCCTTCGTACTGCGCTCGAGCCGTTCGGCTGCACTCTCGCGGCCGCGAATCCAGTGGCGACGAGGCATGCGATCAGAAGGACCCCGAAGAGCCCAATGCGTCTCCCCTTCACAAGTACCTCCCCGTAGGTTGTGACCGGGAGCGAACCTACAGGACCGCGACCAGCGGAGAAAGTCGAAGCGTCAACGAAGCGGTTACGGTCTCGCGAAGCCCATGCGGTCGTACATGCTGGCGAGCGTCGGCCCGGACAGGGCGCGGGCCTTCTCCGCTCCGACCGTGAGCAACCTCTGCAGCTCGGTTGGGTCCTGTCTTAGCTCGCGGTAGCGTTCCTGAATCGGCGCGAAGAGCTGGACGACCGCCTCCGCCACGTCTGACTTGAAGTCGCCGTAGCCCGCTCCGTCGTAACGGGCCTCGATTGCTTCGGGTTCCTGTCCGGTCGCGACGGACATGATCGAGATCAGATTCTCGATGCCTTCCTTTCCATCGCCCCGGCGGACCTCGCGGCCGGAGTCGGTGACGGCGCTCTTGATCTTCTTGCGGATCGTGTCCGGCGCGTCCAGCATCTGCACCGTTCCCTGAGCGCTGCCTCCCGTAGTCGACATCTTCTTCGTCGGCTCCTGCAGGTCGGTGATCTTCGCGCCGAGCTTCGGAGTGACGACGCGGGGGACGACGAACGTCTCGCCGAAGCGCGAGTTGAAGCGCTCCGCGATGTCGCGTGTCAGCTCGACGTGCTGGCGCTGGTCCTCGCCGACCGGGACCGCGTCGGTCTGGTAGAGCAGGATGTCCGCCGCCTGGAGCACGGGATACGTGAACAGGCCGACGGAGACGAACTCCTGCTGGTCCGCCTTGTCCTTGAACTGCGTCATGCGCCGGAGCTCCCCGAAGCTCGTCACGACCGACAGCATCCAGGCCGCCTGCGGGTGGTCCGTGTTGTGGCTCTGGACGAAGAGCGTGCACCGCTCCGGGTCGAGGCCGGAGGCGATCAGGAGCGCAGCGAGCGAAAGGGTGGACTCCCGCAGGTCGTCGGGCTCGTAGGCGACCGTGATCGAGTGGAGGTCGACGATGCAGATGACGGCGTCGCCCTCATCCTGCGAGTCGACGTACTGCCGGATCGCACCGATGTAGTTCCCGAGGTGCTTCTCGCCGGTGGGCTGGATGCCGCTGAAGATCCGCATTGGACGGACAAAAGTATCCTGAGTTCCATGGCCGTGACGGGATCTCCCGAGCTCCTCATCGTGATGAGCGCCCACGCAACCCCCGAGGAGGTCGACCACGTGGTCGACCGGCTCGCGGAGGCAGGGGCCGGCGCGCACGTGACGCCCGGGCGTGAGGCGACGGTGATCGGAGTGATCGGGGAGCGGGAGGCGCTGGCGGCGCTGCCGCTCGAGGGCTATCCGGGTGTCGAGCAGGTGCTGCCGATCCTCAAGCCGTACAAGCTCGTCTCGCGGGAGCTCTCACCGGATCCAACCGTGATCGCGGTTCGTGGCCGGTGCATTGGTGACGACGCGTTCGGTCTCGTCGCAGGGCCCTGCACCGTCGAGTACCGCGAGCAGACGCTCGAGACGGCGCGCGCTGTCGCGCAGGCAGGGGCGACGATGCTGCGTGGCGGCGCCTTCAAGCCGCGCACCTCGCCCTACACCTTCAGTGGCCTCGGCGAGGAGGCGCTGACGATCCTCGTCGAGGCGCGCGAGGAGACGGGGCTGCCGATCGTCACGGAGCTGATGGACCCCCGCCACGTCGATGCGGTTCTCGAGCACGCGGATGTGATTCAGATCGGGGCGCGCAACATGCAGAACTTCAACCTCCTGTCCGAGGTCGGACGAGCGGACAAGCCGGTGCTGCTGAAGCGCGGCCCCGCGGCGTCGATCGAGGAGCTGCTGATGGCCGCGGAGTACGTCGTGAAGGAAGGGAACGCACAGGTGATCCTCTGCGAGCGCGGGATCACGACGTTCGAGCGGGCGACGCGGTACACCCTCGACATCAGCGCGATTCCCGTCCTGAAGCAGGAGACGCACCTTCCCGTGATCGTGGATCCGTCGCACGCGGCCGGTCGCCGCGAGCTCGTGCTTCCTCTGGCGCGAGCCGCCGTTGCGGCGGGCGCCGACGGGATCCTCGTCGAGGTCCACCCGCGTCCGGAGGAAGCCCTCTGCGACGGGCCGCAGCAGATTCCGGCTGCCGACTTTCCGGATTTTGCGGACGAGATCCGCAGGCTGGCCCAGCTGATGGGCCGCCGGATCGGCTAGCCGCGTTGCCGGTCGAGCGGCTCGGGATCGTCGGCACGGGACTCATCGGTGCCTCGATCGGGCTCGCCGCTCGCGAGGCCGGCGTGGGGGAGGTGCGCGGCTGGGACATCGATCCCGACGCGCTCGCCTCGGCGAGCGGGCGCGGCGCGGTCGATGCCGCGGGCTCGCTCGGCGAGGCTGTCTCCGGCGCGACCCTGGTCGTGGTCGCGGCGCCGGTTGCCGCGTTGCCCGCGCAGGTCGCGGCCGTGCTTGCGGCGACGAACGACGGCACGACGGTCACCGACGTGGGCTCGACGAAAACACCCGTCACGCGTGCGGTCAGCGACGGTCGCTTCATCGGCGGCCATCCCGTGTGCGGTTCCGAGGCTCACGGTGCCGCGCACGCGACCGGAGGTCTGTTCCGCGGCGCGACCTGGTTCCTGACCCCGGACGCAACGACCGATCCGGAGCGGTACCGGAATCTGCACGGCTTCGTCGCCTCGCTCGGTGCCGTCCCCGTGGCGGTCGACCCGCAGGCGCACGATCGGCTGGTTGCGCTCACGAGCCACCTGCCGCACGCGCTCGCCAACGTCCTCCTGAACCAGGCGGGCTCGTCTCGGATCGACGGGCACGAGCCGCTGGCCGCCGCGGGCGGGTCCCTGCGCGACATGACCCGAGTCGCGGGGGCGAACCCGCGCATCTGGGTCGACATCTTCCTCGACAACGCCGAGGCCCTCGCCGCCGCGCTCGCCGAGCACCGGCGGCGGATCGAGCAGCTGGAGCACGCGCTCGCCGCCGGCGACGCCGGCTTCCTCGCACGCTGGATCGGCGAAGCCTCGGACAATCGCCGCCGCATGCTCGCCGACGCCTACGAGCAACCGGGAACGCTGCAACGGCTCCGGGTCCACGTCCCGGACCGGCCGGGAGTCCTGGCGGGCATCACGCAGGCGCTCGGCGCGGAGCGCATCAACATCGAGGACTTCGAGCTGCAGCATCTCTCGCGCGAGCGCGGGGGAACCCTGACGCTGCTCATCGGCGGCGAGGACGAGGCCGAGCGAGCCCGGGCCATCCTGGAAGCCCAGGGCTACCACGTCGTTATCTCACCTGTCCTCGAATGACACGTCCGGTGCCAGGCACGTGACAGGGGAGAAGGGGACGTGATCAAAGTGGAGCCGGCCGGGGCGCTCGTCGGTCACATCGCCGTGCCCGGGGACAAGTCGATCTCGCATCGCGCGCTGCTCGTCGGTGCGCTCACGGACGGGGAGACACACGTGCGCGGGTTCGGACGCTCCGCCGACACCGAGTCGACGCTCGATGCTGTACGCGCCCTCGGCGTTCAGGTGGACGACGCCGGTGACGACGAGCTCGTCGTGCACGGCACCGGGCTGCGTGGCCTCCGCCGGCCCGCCGCGCCGATCGACGCGGGCAATGCCGGGACGCTCATCCGCCTCCTCACCGGGATCCTCGCCGGACAGCAAGGCCGCTACGAGCTCACCGGCGACGACTCGCTGCGCCTGCGGCCGATGGACCGGGTTGCGGAACCGCTCACGCGGATGGGGGCGCGCATCGAGACGAGCGACGGGCTCCCGCCGATCGTGATCGAAGGAACCGACGCCCTGCGCGCGATCGACTACGTGCTCCCGATTGCGAGCGCGCAGGTCAAGTCGGCGATCCTCCTCGCCGCGCTGAACGCACGGGGAAGGACGACGGTCTCGGAACCGGTGCCGACCCGCGATCACACAGAGCTGATGCTCGAAGCCGCTGGCGTGCGGATACGCCGACGACCCAACTCGGTCTCGCTCGACCCGCCCGCCCGACTGCAGCTGCCGGACGTGACGATTCCGGGCGACTTCTCCGCCGCCGCACCGTTCATCATCGCCGCGACGTTGCTCCCCGGATCCGAGCTCACCATCCACGACCTCGGGCTCAACCCTCGTCGAACCGGTCTGCTCGACGTCCTCGAGCGAATGGGAGCGAGGATCAGCGTCTTCAACCGGCGGAAGGTGGGGGGAGAGCTGATCGGCGATCTCGATGTCAGCTCCGCGGAGCTGACCGCCACCGACATCGGCTCGGAGGAAGTCCCGCTCCTCGTCGACGAGCTGCCCCTTTTCGCGCTCGCCGCAGCAGTCGCCCGCGGCGACAGTCACCTCACGGGCGCGGGCGAGCTCCGGCTCAAGGAGACGGACCGCATCGAAACTGTGACGAACGGCCTGAGGGCCCTGGGAGTCCGCATTCGCGCGCGCGATGATGGCTTCGACGTGAGAGGTGTGCCTGCACGGCCGGTCGGTGGGCGGATGCCGGCGAACGGCGACCATCGCGTCGCCGTGCTTGCCGCGATCGCCGGCCTCGTTTCGCGTGACGGTGTGGAGGTCGGGGAGGCCGACGCGGTCGCTATAAGCTTCCCCGGGTTCTTCGACCTCCTGGACTCGGTTTCCAAACGATGATCGTCGCCATCGATGGCCCCGCCGGGGCGGGGAAAAGCACGGTCGCGCGGCGACTCGCCGAGCGCCTCGGCTTCCGCTACCTCGACACGGGCGCGATGTACCGCGCCCTGACGTGGCTGGCGATGCAGCGTGGACTGCCGCTCGGCGACGGCGAGCCGCTCGGGGAGCTGGCCCGCTCGAACCCCGTGACCTTCGACGAGGCCGGACGCGTGTGGATCGCGGGGACCGACGTCACCTCCTCGATCCGCGAATCCCGAATCGATCGCCAGGTCCCCGTCGTCGCCCGGCATCCAGCCGTTCGCGAGGTGATGCGGCAGCGTCAGCACGAGCTCGGCCAGCAGGGGAACGTGGTGATCGAGGGTCGCGACATCGGCACCGTCGTGGCACCCGATGCCGAGGTGAAGATTTACCTGAACGCCGACGCGACGACGCGGACGCGCCGCCGCCAGGCCGAGCGGCCCGACATCGGGGGCGATGCGCTCGCCACCGACCTGCGTCTACGCGACGAGAGCGACGCCGTGCGGATGCGTCCCGCGCCCGACGCCGAACAGATCGACACCACCCAGCTCGAGGTCGACGACGTCGTCACGCGCATCGAGCAGCTCGTACAGGAACGACTCGCAGCGTCGCGGCGATGAACGGCACGCGGTTCGCCCAGGTCATAGGGCGGCCATTCTTCGCCGGGACAGTGCGGCTCGCCGCACCCCTCCGCGTCTATGGCCGAGAGCGCATCCCTGCGAACGGACCCGTCGTCCTGTGCTTCAACCACTTCTCCTGGCTCGACCCCTGGGCGATCGGGTCGCAGGTTCAGCGGACCCTCTACTACGTTGCGAAGCAAGAGGCCCACGACAATCTGTTCATCGGGCCGTTGATCCGCCTCTTCGGCACCATCCCAGTTCGCCGCGGGGAATCGGATCGCGAAGCGGTCCGGATCATGCGCGAGATCGTCCACCGTGGAGACGCGCTGGGCATGTTCCCGGAGGGGACCCGCCAGGAGCGTGAACCGGGCACGGTCCTACCGGGCGCCGCGATGATCGCCGTGCAAGAGGGCGCTCCGGTCGTCTGCGGAGCGATCCACGGCTCCCAGGACTGGCGGTTCGGAAACTTCCATCCCGTCTCGATTGCCTTCGGCGAGCCGCTCGACGTCACCCAGCATCCGCGCAACTCGAAGGGGTATCGCGCCGCAGCGGCCGATATCCAGGCAGAGCTCAGGCGCCTCTGGGAGTGGCTCGTCGTGACGCACGAGCAGGGCCGCCCGCGGATCGCGACTCCCCCGGGGTGACGGTGACCGAGGTAGAGCACGAACCGCTGCTCGGCACGGTCGCGATCGTCGGCTTTCCGAACGTCGGCAAGTCCACGCTCGTCAACCGGCTGACCGGTTCGCGCGCGGCGGTGGTGCACGAGACCTCGGGCGTGACGCGAGATCGCAAGGAGCTCGTCGCCGAGTGGAGCGGACAGCGCTTTCTGCTCGTCGACACCGGCGGTGTCGACATCGCCGACCCGTCGCCGATGACGCAGTCGATCGCCGCGCAGGCGAGGGAGGCGATCGCGGACGCGGACCTCGTCCTGTTCGTTGTCGACGCACGCGCCGGCATCACTCCGGGTGACGAGGAGGTGGCGGACATCCTGCGCCGGGCGCGCAAGCCCGTGCTCCTGATCGCGAACAAGATCGACGACCCCGCCCAGGAAGGCCTGGCGCTCGATCTGCACCGGCTCGGGCTCGGCGACCCGATCGCCCTCTCCGCGCTGCACGGTCACGGCAGCGGCGACCTGCTCGACCTGATCGTCGATCGGCTTCCGGGGGCAGGTCGAGCGGAGATTCCCGAGCACGCGATTCGTGTCGCGATCCTCGGCCGCCCGAACGTCGGCAAGTCGTCGCTGCTGAATGCGATTCTCGGACGAGAGCGCGTGATCGTGTCGGAGACGCCGGGTACGACGCGCGACGCGATCGACACCGTCTTTCGCCGCGGCGACCGCACGTTTGTCTTTGTCGACACGGCAGGTATTCGCCGCAAGCGGCGGCACAGGCAGGGCATCGAGTACTACTCGGAGCTGCGCGCGCGGGAGGCCGCCGAGCGGGCCGACGTCGCACTCGTGCTCATCGACACCTCCGAGGGCATCGTCGAGCAGGATCTGGCGGTCGCCGATATCGCGCGCAAGGCGCAGGACTCGACGCTCGTCGTCCTTTCGAAGTGGGACGCGACCACGGTCGGGATCGAGGACGTCCGCCCCGAGCTCGAACGCCGTCTCCGCCAACGACCGCCCCACGTGGCGGTGTCGGCGAAGACGGGCCGCGGCATCGAGCGCCTGCTCGACGGGATCGAGGCGTTGTTCGACAAGTACACCGCTCGCGTTCCGACGGCCGAGCTCAATCGTTTCCTTGCCGAGCTGCGCGAGCGGCGGCAGGCTCCATCACGCAACGGCAAGCGCCTGAACCTGCTCTACGGGACGCAGGTGTCGGCCCGGCCGCCACGCTTTCGCCTTTCCGTCAACGATCCGGCGCTGATCACCCGCGACTACGGCTACTGGATCGAGAACCAGATCCGCGACCGCTTCGAGCTCGAAGGTGTGCCCGTGACGATCGACTTCGTCCCGCGCTGACGGGCGCCAGAGCGTCAGGATGGCCCCTGTGAGGGCGGTCGTCGTCGGCGGTGGGTCCTGGGGGACGTGCTTCGCCTGTCTGCTCCGCGACCGGGGTCACGAGGTGACGCTCGCGTGCCGCGATCCCGACCAGGTACGCGCGATCGCAGACACAGGCCGGAATCCGCGGTACCTGCGCGAGGTCGATCTTCGCGGCGTGGGCGCCGCGACGATCGAGGAGGCACCGATCGGCGGGAGCGAGCTCGTCGCGCTCGCTCTGCCGAGTCGTGCCCTCGCCGACGTCGCGGCAACGCTGCCGGGCGGGGCGCCGGCCCTCATCCTGACGAAGGGGCTCGACCCCGGCACCCGGGAGCGCCTGTCGACGCGGATCCGCGACCGTCGAGTCGCCGTCCTCTCCGGGCCGAACATGGCCGAGGAGATTGCCGAGGGGCTGCCATCGGCGACGGTGATCGCCAGCACGGACCGCGAGCTTGCGGAAGAGCTCCAGGAGGCGATCAACTCGATGGTCTTTCGCGTCTACGTGAACGACGATCTCGTCGGAGTGGAGCTCTGCGCTGCGGCGAAGAACGTCATCGCGCTGGCCGCCGGGGGCGTGGACGGTCTCGGGCTCGGTGACAACGCAAAGGCGAGCCTGATCACCCGCGGGCTGGCGGAGATGGGCCGCCTCGGCGAGGCGTGCGGCGCTCAGCCCGAGACCTTCGCCGGCCTCGCCGGCATGGGCGATCTGATCGTTACCTGCTACTCCGGGTACGGGCGAAACCGCAAGGCGGGCGAGCTGATCGCGCGCGGCGCGACGGCCGACGAGGCCGCGTCGCAGATCGGCCAGGTCGTGGAAGGACTGACGACGGCTCCGGTCCTGCGCGACCTCTCGCATCGAGTCGACGTCGAGCTCCCGATCACGGAGGGCGTCTGCCGCGTCCTGGGGGGCGAGAGCATCCAGGGGCTCCTTGCGAGTCTGATGGGACGTGAGCCGACGGCCGAGTGACGGCTACCATCTGACGTGATGCGCGCAGCCGTCGCAGCCGCGCTCGCAGCCGGAGTCCTGCTCGTCGCAGCCGGATGCGGCAGCAGCAATGCCGCCACCAATGGGGTCGGAGCGGATGCGGCGCGACTCGTTCCGGCAAGTGCGCTCGCATTCGTTAGCGCCGATTCGAATCTCGACTCGACGCAGTGGGGGACGGTGCAAGACCTGTTCGGACCGATCGCATTGCCGAAGGGGCTCGACTACCAGCGCGACGTGAAGCCGGCGCTCGGCGACCAGCTCAATGTCGCGGTGCTCGGCGTCGACAACGGGAAGCCGGAGGCGATCGCCATCGTCAAGTCGGACGACGCCGCAAAGCTGAAGAAGCTCGCGGCGATGTTCGATCAAGGTGACGAGCACTACACCGTCCAGCAGATCGCGGACTGGTCAGTCGTCGCAGACTCCGCCGCGAACTTCCAGGCCGTCCGCGATGCAAGCACAGGGACATCGCTCGCCGATGCGGAGGAGTTCAAGCAGGCGGTCTCACAGCTCGACGGCGGCGAGCTCGCGTTCGCATACGCAAACGGGGCCATTGTCCAGAAGCTGAAGACCAACCTCCGTTCGCTCGTCGGCACGCCGCGTTGGCTTGCGGCCCGTGTCGTCGCCGGGAAGGACGACGTCAGGCTCGACGTGCACGCCACCGGCGGGAGTGCGGTGAAGGTCTATAAGCCGAGCTTGCTGCGGGACGTTCCGTCAGGCGCTGCCCTCGCCGTCTCGTTCAAGAACGTGAACGAGCTCATTGCTCGAATTCAGTCACAGCCGGCGCTGCGCACCGCGCTGACGCCGTTCCTCACGCAGCTCAAGGGCATCACGGGTGAGGGCGTCCTCTACGTGGTTCCGGGTGCGCTCCTGCCGGTGGTCACGCTCGAAGTGCGGCCGCAAGATCCCGACGCTGCAGCGAAGTCGATGAGGGCGATTGCCAGTCGCCTCGGCAGCAGCTTGCCGTTGCACGTCAAACGCGAAGGCTCGAAGGTGCTGCTCACGAACGCTGCGGGCAACCCGGGCTCGAGCAGCTCTCTCGTCGACGACAAACAGTTCAAGGACGCTCTTGCCGCAGCCGATGTCCCCGACGAGGTCACATGGCTCGCCTACGCAGACGTCCCGCGACTCCGCCCTCTCATCGAGGCCTTTTCAGCGCTGCGCGGGAAGGGGCAGCAGCAGAAGTCGAACCTCGAGCTCGACAAGCTCGGGACCATCGTCGCCTACGGAGCTCGCACCGGCTCCACTTCGCGGCTCGTCGCGCGCGTGACACAGGCCTAGTCGGTCTCGTCGCAGTCGTCCTCACCGGCTGCGGCGGCACCAGCAGCCCGGGCTACGGCGCCGCGAACCTCGTTCCTGCCGCAGCGCCGGTGTTCGTCGCGATCGACTCCGATCCGACGTCGTCGCAGTGGAAGACGGTCAACGAGCTCGCCGGCAAGTTCCCGGACAAGCAGAAGGCGGTCGAGTCGGCAAAGAAGAGCATGGCCAAGGACGGGCTGGACTGGGACCGTGACGTCAAGCCGGCGCTCGGTCCGGAGATCGACATTGTCGTGCTCGACCTCGACCATCCGGACGAACTGGTCGCCTTGATGCAGCCGAAGGACCGGGGGGCGTTCGAGCGCGCTGTCAAGAAGGGCAATGCGAAGAGCGCCGCCAAGGACAAGCTCTTCTACGAGGAGTTCCGCGGCTGGGAGGTCATGGCGGACAAGACCTCCACGATCGATGCGTTCAAACACGCAAGCGAGACGGCGAAGCGCAGCCTCGCCGAGGACGGCGCCTTCGCAGGTGCGATGCGCCGCGCCGGAGACGGGATCGTGCGCGCGTACGTCAACGGCGCCAAGGCGATGGCGGCCGCTCGCAACGCCACCGGTGCGCAGAGGCAGTCCTTCCTCGACAAGCTCGGGACCCTCGACTGGTTGCTGCTACGGCTCCGGGCGAAGTCGGACGGGCTGGCACTCGACACGATCGTCCACGGCACGCCGGGCGAAGCGTTCAAGAACCGTGGCTCTTCGGCATCGGTCGGATCGCTTCGCAAGCTCGTGCCACGCGACGCGCTCCTCTATCTGGCATTCCACGGTTCCAAGGGCATGCTCGGCGGTCTCGAAGGAAATCCGCTGCTGCAGCAGCAACCGGGTTTCGAACGGTTCGCCGGCATCCTGCGCGACCTCGGCTCGATTCTGCAGGGCGAGAACGCGCTCTACGTGCGTGCGCCGCCGGGGCGGCGACTCCCTGAAGTGACACTCCTCGCCTCACCCGGCGCAGGCGTCGACGGCGCGACGCGGCTCGATCGCATCCTGAAGCGGTTCTCGAAGGAGATCGGGGGCGGTCCGCGTCGAACCCGGGTCGCGGGCGTTCCGGTACGCCTCGTCGGGCCGGGGAACCCGGCGGTCCTGTACGCGAACGTCGGCGGGAAGCTCGTCGTCACCGACTATCCCTCCGGGATTCGCTTCACCAAGGAGGGCGGCAAGCCCTTGGCCGACAACGACAGCTACAAGGCGGCCGCGTCGAGCTCGGGCTTACCGGACCGGCCGCAGGTCGTCCTGTACGTCGACATCCACAGCACAGTCCCGGCCGTTGAACGCCTTGCGCACACGCCGGTACCGGCCGAGGTGAAGCGGAATCTGGCGCCGTTGCGCTCCGCGGTCGAGTACGCAGTCCGCCGCTCGCACGAGTTCGAGATCTCGTTCTTCCTGGGCATCAAGTAGGCCGTCGTTCTGTGTAGCCTGTGGCCTTCATGGCCGCGCGCGAGTTCCTGTTCACCTCGGAATCGGTGACCGAGGGCCATCCCGACAAGGTCGCCGACCAGATCTCCGATACGGTCCTCGACGCCGTCCTCCGCGAGGATCCGGGCGGCCGTGTTGCGTGCGAGACCCTGATCACCACCGGTCTCGTCGTCGTCGCCGGCGAGATCTCGACGGAGATCTACGTCGACATTCCCAAGCTGGTCCGGGAGCGGATCTCCGAGATCGGCTACACGCATTCCGAGTGGGGCTTCGACGCGACGACGTGTGGCGTCGTCGTGGCGATCGACGAGCAGTCGCCGGACATCGCGCAAGGCGTCGACTCGTCGTACGAGGTGCAGCACGATCCGGGGGACGACGATCCGCTCGACCGAATCGGCGCGGGCGACCAGGGAATGATGTTCGGGTACGCGTCGAACGAGACGAAGGAATTGATGCCGCTGCCGATCATGCTCGCGCACAAGATCTGCCGCCGGCTCGCGGAGGTGCGCAAGGCGGGTGAACTTCCATATCTGCGCCCAGACGGAAAGGCACAGGTCACGATCCGCTACGAGGTGGACGACGAGGGGCGCCAGCGTCCCGTCGAGATCGAGCGCGTGCTCGTGTCGACGCAGCACTCCGACGGCATCTCGTCGGAGGAGCTGATCAAGCCGGACATCGTCGAGCGTGTCCTGCATCCGATCCTGCCAACCGATCTGTACGACGAGAAGCGGCTCATGAGCGATCGCGATTTCGTGTTCGTCAACCCGACCGGCAAGTTCGTGCTGGGCGGCCCTATGGGGGACACGGGGCTGACGGGGCGCAAGATCATCGTCGACACGTACGGCGGCGCGGCCCGGCACGGCGGCGGCGCGTTCTCCGGCAAGGATCCGACGAAGGTCGACCGCTCAGCGGCATACGCGGCCCGTTATGTCGCGAAGAACATCGTCGCGGCCGGCCTGGCGGACCGGTGCGAGGTGAACGTCGCGTACGCGATCGGCGTGGCGCATCCCGTCTCCATCGCAGTGCAGACGTTCAACACGGAGCACATCCCGGTCGACCAGCTCGAGGCGCTCGTGCGCGACCACTTCGACCTGCGCCCGGCCGCCATCCTGCAGAACCTGGACCTGCGGCGGCCGATCTTCACCAAGACCGCGGCGTACGGCCATTTCGGCCGCGACGACCGCGACTTCACGTGGGAACGCACCGACAAGGCCGACGCGCTTCGTGAGGCCGCGGGCGTCGGCGCCGGCGCGAGCGTCTAGCGCGGCACGAACTGGAGTCCGGCGACCTGCGCGCCGAGTAGTCGTCCTCCCACCGGTGAGGCCGGCATGTCCACGACGAGGTGGAGCCGCCCTCCGTTCGTCGGAATCTCGACATGCGTCCGCCGACCGCTGCGCAGGGTGACGCTGCGTTTGGCGGCTCCGGTGGTGAGGATCACCTTTCTCGCGGGCGTGTCGAGTGGCAGGCTGAGGGTGAGCTCGTACCTGCCCGTCCGTCGCGGCCAGACCTGGTAGTCGAGGTGCATCCCGCTCCAGCCGTCGGGCGAGAGCCCACGTGCGAGTGCACGGACGTGCGCGCCGGCCGGGACGCGGTACGCGACCAGCCCTGCTCGTGGACGCGCAATGACATCTCCCTCGAGGTCGATGGCACAGCTGTCGACGTTCACGACGAGCACCTGCTCGGGGGTCGGGCGCCCGTCGATGAGGAGCGTTCCGTCAGGCGCGATGTGGGCAACCTGCACCGCATACGGGTCGGACGCGGGCTTGCCGAGCAGGATCACGCCGCGCAGGCTTCGGTTCCAGCTCTCGAGCTGCATGCCCAGGAAGTCGTTGCTCCGCGGCAGCGTCAGGTAGCGGGCCGGGCCGATGCCGGCGCGGTCGAGCCAGTTGGGCGGGTCGGTGCTGAACGTGCGGGCGTCCCATTGCGTGGCCAGCCGGTCGGTCGCGTAGACGCCGGCGCCCGCGGCGAGCGACAGGCCGATTGCCAACACGGCGAAGAGATGCGCTGCGCCCCGGCGGGTCAGCGGGACGGCCCAGGCGAGAAGCGCGAGGGCGAGCGGGGCCGCCGCGTAGAGGAGTGACGCATTCGCTAGACCGTTGAGGTCGTAGGCCGCGCGCGCGAACGCGGTCAGGGTGGGCGCGTCGAAGAAGAATCCAGCCGTTCCGGTCATTCCCGGCAGCGAGACCTGCGAGAGCAGCAGCGCGCCGACGCTGCCGGCCGCGGTATAGAGGAAGCGACGCGGTGCTCCGCGTTCTGCGTATCTGAAGAACGCGATGAAGAAGAGCGGCGTGACGTAGAAGAGGTAGCGCTCCAGCGGGCGGTCGGCTTCGGTCGCCGAGACCAGCGCCGTCTGGGCGAGGAACAGCGCGGTGCAGACGACGGTCAGCAGTGCAAGCGCGCGCTCTTGCCGGCTGTACGGGCGAGCGAGCATGAGGCACAGTCCGAAGATCGCGCCGGGGACAACCGCAAGTCCCAGCGCGAACGGCAGCAGAGCTCCGTTCGTAAGTCCCCAGTGCGCGATTCCGCCCGCTGTGGCGTGGCCGACGTTGCCTGGGCTGTACTGGCCAAGTAGGCCGGGCAGGCCGACGAGCACTGCGAGCAGTCCGGCGGTCAGTGTGACCGGGACGACGTGTCGTCGATACGACCCCCGTCCGCAAACGGCGACCGCGGTGAAGTAGGCAAGCGGGAGCACGACGAACTGGATGCGTGTCGCGATCGCGAGCGTGCAGACGATCGGGACTTCCACCGCAGCCCAGCGAGACGTTCCGGCAAAAGCCCGCGTAAGAACGGCGACGGCAATGAGAAAGACCGGATACGCGAGCGCCTCGGACATCATGTAGCCGTGGTAGACCATCGCCGGCGTCGCGACCGCGGCGGCGGCAGTGAGTAGCGCGAACGACGGTCTGACGACGCGTCGCGCAAGCCAGTAGGACGGGAAGACGGCGGCCGACATCACCGCTGCGTTGAGCAGCTTCGCCGCCGCGTAAGCGTCGGTCATCGAATGCAGAAGCCAGGCCGGCGCCTGCACGAGTGACGCGAGCGGGGCGGGGAAGAAGAAGTGCTCGCCGCGGATCGCCAGGCCATGTCCCGCCGCGATCGACTGCGACAGTTTCGCGTAGAGCAGTTCGTCGCTGAAGACGGTCGGGGTCGTGTGTCCGCGCGACTGCAGAAAGTGATACGCAGTGGCGACGGCGAAGAGGACGGGCAGCGCAAGCCGCCGCGCGAGTACGCGCGGGAAGCTGATCGTCTCTGCCGCAACCTGGGCAGCCGTCGTCGGCACGGCGCTCATGCACCGGGTATCGGCTCCCGCAGGCGCCGCCGTTAACCGCGCGGCCGAATCAGGCTGGGCGGACGAACAGGCCGGCGGCGGCTTTCTCGCCGATCGCCCGCTCCTGTCCGTTGAGTCTCACGGTCATCTGGCCGGCTGCCGGCTGTGCGTCACGCACCTCGATCTCGCGGCCCGGGACGAGCCCTTCGTCGTAGAACCAGTGCAGGAGCTCCCCGTCGTGCTCGGCGAGACGGACGATGGTTGCGTGGGCGCCCGGGTTCAGCTCCGAGAGCGCTGCCAGATCGCGGTTCTCAACCTGCTCTGCCTCCGGGTCAACCGGCCAGCCGTGGGGACAGCGCTCCGGATTGCCGAGTCGCTCCTCGATCCTCTCCACCATGTCGTCGGTGAAGGTGTCGCCGAGGAGGTCGGCTTGCACGTGCGCCTCGGCCGGGGTGTAGCCCATGAAGTCCGTCAGCAGCCGCTCGATGATCCGGTGCTTCCGCACGACCTTCTCGGCACGCTTGCGGCCGGCCGCGGTCAGCAAGGCCTCCTTGTGCTCGCCGCGCTCGATCAACCCCTCGCCTTCGAGCCGCTTCAGCATCTCGCCGGCAGAAGCCCGCGAGACCCCGAGCATCTCAGCGACGCGCGACGCCAGCGTCGGCGATCCGCCCGCGAGCGGCCGGTACTCGCCGATCGGGAACGCGAGGAAGTAGATCGTCTCGAGGTACTCGTCGACCGAGTGGCCTTGCGCCATAGCTGCGTGATCGTAGCCTGTAAGGTGGCCCTTACATGAGCACCGCCCAGACCCTCCTGCTC
>JBKPTB010000054.1:0-8225 GCA_046735315.1 Actinomycetota bacterium | reverse complement strand
CTTGCCATGCAGAAGGTCGTGGGTTCGAGTCCCATCATCCGCTCTCGACGGTCGCACTCGCGCTTTTCGGCCTCATCGTCGCGGCGAGCAGTCAACGCGTTCAGCTAGTAGGCGCGATGGAATGCCGCACGTGCGTCGTCGACGCTCGAGTAGTAGTGATCGTTCCCGATCTTCGCCGTGACACCGAAGCGATCGAGCTCGCGGCGAACGGTCTCGTTCGCGGCGGCGATCGCGAAGACGATGTGACGGTCTGCGAGCTGGTCGGCCAGCTCGGCGAGCGTCTTTCCACCCGTGTAGTCGATGTCGTCGATGGCCACGGCGTCGAGGACGAACCACCGCGGCGGCTCGGGAACGTCGACGAGCCCGAGCGCTTCCTCGGCGAGCCTGCCTGCGTTCGCGTAGAAGAGCCCGACGCCGAACCTATAGACGACGAGGCCGGGCTCCGACAGCGTCCCGGGAGTCGGGAGGCTCGTCTCGGTACCGCCGGCTGCTGTGAAGGTGAGCACGCGGTCGTGCGGCTGGTAGTGCCGCCGTACGTGCAGGATGATCGAGAGGAGAATCGCGAGGATGATCCCCTGCTCGACGCCGACACCGACCACGACGGCGGCGGTCAAGGCGGCGACCCAGAACTCGTCCTTCCGCAGTCGCCAGATGTCCTTCATGTCTGCGATGTCGACGAGCTTGAGACCGATGAGGAAGACGACTGCGGCAAGGACCGCATTCGGGAGGTACTGCAGCGGTTTCGTCAGGAACAGCAGCACGATCGCGACCACGGCCGCGGTCGTCAGCTGAGCGACCTGCGTGTGGCTTTTCGCCTCGTCGACCATCTCGGTCTTCGTCGGACTGCCGTTGACGACGAAGGTGCCGCTCAGCCCGGCGGCGAGGTTGGCCGCGCTCAGCCCCACGAGATCGTCGTTCTCGACGAACCGCTCACGATATTTCACGGCGTAGGCGCGCGAGGTCGCCGCACTCTGGGCCAGGATCACGAGAAACATCGAGACGGAGACGGCGATCAACTCCACAGCCTCGGTCCACGTCACGCCTTTCGGAAACCCGACGTGAGGCAGACCGCTCGGCACCGGCCCGAGCGTCGACACGCCGTGCGAGCTCAGGTCGAAGATCCAGCTGACCGCAATCGCGCCGCCGACGGCGACCAAGCCGCCGGGAACGGCCCGCAGCCAGCGCTCGAACACGATCAGCGTCGCCAGCGTCGCCAGTGAGACTGCCAGCGTCGCTCCGGACGTCTGCCCGATCTCCTTGAGCGTGTCCCAGAACTTGAGGACGGTTCCGCTCGCATGTGCCGGGCTTACCTTCGGCGACGGAACGCCGAGCATCCCGGCGAGCTGGCCCATCGCCACCTGGATGCCGACGCCTGTCAAGAACCCGATCAGCACGGTCCGCGAGATGAAGTCGGCGAGGAAGCCGAGGCGGGCGAGCCGTGCGAGAAGGAGGAGCCCGGCGGCCAGCAATGCGCTCAGGCTCGCCAGCGCGACCCACTGCGAGGTGTTCGGCTGCAGGCCTGCGATCCCGAGCGACGCGATTCCTGCGAACATGATCGCGGCCGTCGCCGAGTCGCCGCCGACGACGAGGTGGCGCGAAGAGCCGAAGACGGCGAAGGCGACGATCGGGATCAGGATCGTGTACAGACCGGTGATCACCGGCGTGCCCGCGATCTTCGTGTAGCCCATGACCTCCGGAATCGCAAGCGCGGCGAGCGTGATCCCGGCGATCACGTCGCGCGACAGCCACGAACGCCGGTAGGGGCGGATACTTCCGAAGAGCGTGAGGCGCCGCGTCGGCTCTGACGGCGCGGGTGCCGTGTGCGTGCGCATCCGGTCGGGCGGCCTTACAAACCCGTCTCTGCCGAGACCCGGCCGGATGCGACGGCCTGCCTGAGCGCTTCGTAGTCTCGCTCGTTCTGGTCCGCGTAGAGCTCGGCGAACTCGGCGAGTGCGCTCTCGAAGACGCGGCTCGTTCCCAGGTAGCCCGTAATCGCGAGGGCGTCGCCGGAGCGGGCGTGCGCCTTCGCGAGCATCCAGCCACAGACCCGAGCGTACGCCTCGAGCCCGCCCGGCTGCATCGCTTCGACCGCTGCCGATCCCTTCGCGTCCCACAGCTGGCGGACGTAGAAGTCGCGCTCGACACCGTCGAGCCCTACTGTCCGGATCCAGCCGAGCAAGATGTCACTCGCGGCCTGCATCAGCCGCTGGCCTTCGACCACGCGCTGACCCTGGTTCGAATACTCGGTCTTGCCTAGGTACGGCTCGAGGACAGAAGCCTGAGCCTCCTTTGCCTGCATGAACAGCGGGTCGTCGCCATCGCGACCGACCATGAGGACGATCCATGCGCGGGTGCCGACGCTGCCGACGCCGACGACCTTGCGCGCAGCGTCGACGTACCGGAATCGCTCGAGGAGTCGACGACGGTCCGCGGCGAGCGTCCGCCGGTAGTTTCGGATCAGGGTTCGAAGGGACTCGTGGGTTGCTGCTTCGGTTCCCGGCTCCGCGAGTTCCTCGATCGGGACGATCAGGGGCGGATCGCTCACGATCCTCGGCTCGTCCTCGACGAGCCGGGTCAGCTTCGAGAACGCCTTCAGACTGTCCTTCGTCCGCGCTCGCTCGATGTCCTTCTCGAGCCGCTTGCGTCCGGCGCTCGTCGCGGCCGGGGTCACCTCGTGCATGAGCTGCTCGACGTCCATCCGCTCGTACCACAGGTCCATGTTCTTCATCGAGGCGAATTGCCGCATCGACTTGCGGTAGGAGCGGCCGACGGCGGTGGTGATCCGCGCGCGCACCTTGGGGCTGAACCCGCGGTCGCGACCGGCGACGGCGAAGCTGGCCGCCAGACGCTTGAGATCCCATTCGAACGGTCCGGGAAGCGTCTCGTCGAAGTCGTTCAGGCTGAACACGAGGCGCCGGTCGGGCGCGGCAAAGACTCCGAAGTTCAGCAGATGCGCGTCACCGCAGAGCTGCGCCCGCAGACCCGAGCGGGGACCGGCCGCGAGATCGGCAGCCATCAACGCCGCGGCTCCACGGTAGAACGTGAACGGCGAAACGAGCATGCGTCCATAGCGAATCGGCACCAGCTCGTGCACGCGCGTCCGCGCCTGCTCTTCGAGGAGAGCGAGCGGGTCTGCCCGCTGAGGCGTCGGCTCCCACTCGCCGTGCGCTCGGCGTGGCACCTCGGCACGGGCGGCTTTTCCCCGCGCTACGCGCTCGGCCGTCGTGAAATGCTCGACCTTTACGGCAGAACGCTGCCGCCGCTTTGCATCTGAGCGAACGGCAGCTGTACCGCTCGTGCTCTCCGCGCTCATGGCTCTCCTCTCGGCCCGGTTCCGGTCTGGCGCGCGACTAAAGCACTCGACGACGCGGTCCACACCACCTACTTTGGATGACGCTCCGAAGGGCGGATCCGGGAGGATCCTTCGTTCGTGAGCTTCGCGCAGATCCTTCCGATGGCGTTCGTGATGGTCGCCGGCCCGCAGATCATCACGTCGTTCTTCCTGGCGACCAGCCACGGCTGGGCGAGGAATTCACTCGCCTATGTCGGCGGCGCGGCGATTTCGATCACGACGTTCGTCTCGGCTACCTATCTGGTGGCGGCCGGCGCCAAGAGCGCGACGACGAACGACCATACGACGAACAAGGCCCTCGACTGGGTGATCCTCGTCTTCGTGCTCGTCCTGATCGTCCGCGTCTACTTGACACGCAAGACGAGCGAGCCGCCGAAGTGGATGGGCAAGCTGCAGGAGGCCAAGCCGAAGTTCACTTTCACCTTGGGCCTGCTGTTGCTCGGCATCTTTCCGACCGACATCTTGACGTCGGTCACCTGCGGTCTGCACGTTGCGCGCAACGACGACCCCTGGTGGCAGTGCCTTCCCTTCGTGGGGTTGACGCTCCTACTCCTGGGGGCGCCTGCGATCGGAGTCGTGCTGCTGGGGAAACGCGCTGGATCCGTCTTGCCGAAGATCCGCGACTGGATGAACACGCAGTCATGGGTGGTGTCCGAGATTGTGCTCGTGTTCTTCCTCGCGCTGACGATCAACAGCCTCGCCGGCTGAACGGCGCCCTCTGCCGATGATCGGTCGGCCCGGGCGGCGCGGGCCCCGACCGAACCAGTGCGAAGGCTGTCTGAACCGCGCCCGGGCTCGTCAAATCGGGTCAGCCTGCAAGTGTGATGTTCAGGTTCATCCGGAAGAGGTTCGTCGGGTCGTATATCGCCTCCAGCTCCGCGAGCCGCGCGTAGTTGGCGTCGTACCCGGCGCCCCTTCACGAGCGACCTCGAACTCGTTGCCGGCCTCGCGTTCGGATCCGGCGCGCTTCTCGTCCGTCGCCGAGGCGCTCGACGCCGTCGGCGCGGCCGTCCTCGTCAACTACACGCACGCCTCGTTGTCAAGCAGAACGTCCTCGCCGCGATCGAGCGCGGCGTCGCGGTCGTCGTCGGGTCGAGCGGGCTCTCCGTTTCCGACTACCAGGCGCACGCTGGCATGAGTACAACGAGATCCTCAGTCGTGATCCGACCCGAATATGCCTGGATGCTGGGCGTTCTCCGAGGACGATGGGTAAGACGACGCCTACGACGCTGCAGGCGTTGCATTAGTGGCCTTTGGGGAGCGGCTCGATGCACCGTGGAGTGCGGATCGGCACGCGCCGCGTGAGGTGCCCGAGGACATCCTCAGCGACCAATCACCTGCGGACAAACCATTGGGCACTAGACGCGGTTCAGTGCCCAAATCCCCGGTAAACCTCTGGAAACCGTGGCGAAGTGGCGGACGCCCAGACCGACGATGGAGAGCGCCGTTTCCCGCTCAACCATGCGGGTTGCGGCGCCCTCCAAGCTCAACGCACGAACCCGCTTGCCAGCAGAAGGTCGTGGGTTCGAGTCCTATCATCCGCTCTTCGCAAAGCCCCGGAAACGGGGCCTTTCTGTTGGCCGCATTGGAATCGGGACGAGCTGAATGCAAGCGGCACGGCGGAAACGCCTGAGAAGCGCATCTGCTCGTCGGATGGCGCCAGGCCCTTTGCTCCGCGTCGCACTGGGCGCCGGGGAGGCTCGTCAATCGAAAGGGAACTCCTTCCAGACGACGATCCAGGAGGTTCGACACTTCCGATTCGTCGCGCTTGAATAGCTGCGTGGCGCGCGCGCTTCCTGCCGGAACCGTCACGTTCATCTTCACAGACGTCGAAGGCTCGACGAGGCTTCTGCGGCGGCTGGGTACCGATGCCTACGCAGACGCGCTGGGCGAGCATCGCCGCGCCCTTCGTGAGACGTTCGTACGCCACGACGGGGTCGAAGTGGACACGGAGGGAGACTCCTTCTTCATCGCGTTCTCCACCGCGCCGGCCGCGCTTGCCGCCGCCGCGGAAGCTCAGCAAGTGCTTGCAGCCGGACCGATCCGCGTACGCATGGGCATCCACACCGGGACTCCGCGTGTCACGGACGAGGGCTACGTCGGATCCGACGTCCACCGAGCAGCGCGCATCGCGGCGGCCGGGCACGGCGGGCAGATCCTGGTCTCGGCCTCGACCGCATCGCTGGTCGAGGACGACAACTTGCGCGACCTCGGCGAACATCGCCTGAAGGACCTCGCCGCGCCGGAGCGGATCTATCAGCTCGGCGGCGGCGAGTTCCCACCACTGAGGAGCCTGCAGCAGACGAATCTCCCGATTCCGGCCACGCCCTTTCTCGGACGCCAACGGGAGCTCGACGAGGTGACGACTCTGCTCCGAGGAAAGCACGCGCGCCTGCTGACTTTGAGCGGCCCGGCCGGAGCCGGCAAAACGAGACTGGCGCTCCAAGCGGCAGCGGAAGCCTCCGACCAGTATCCCGACGGCGTCTTCTGGACTTCGCTTGCTGCGGTGCGGGACTCGAAGCTCGTGCTCGAGATCGCCGCCCAAGCGGTCGAGGCGAAGGACCACCTCGCCGACCGCATCGCCGACCGCCGGCTCCTGCTCATCCTCGACAATTTCGAGCATCTGATCGATGCGGCAGGCGAGCTCGCCGGGCTTCTCGCCGCGTGTCCGAACCTTCAGCTCCTCGTAACGAGCCGGGAGCTGCTGCGACTTCCCGGCGAGCAGGCCTATCCGGTCCCGCCGCTTGAGCCTCAGGATGCGACCGCGCTCTTCACCGCCCGCGCGCGTGCGGCCGATCCTCGGTTCGAGCCCAGCTCGGTCGTCGAGCAGCTGTGCTCTCGACTCGACAACCTTCCGCTTGCCCTGGAGCTTGCGGCAAGCCGCGTCGCTGTGCTCTCCCCCGAGCAGCTGCTCGGCCGTCTCTCCAAGGGGCTCGACCTCCTCAAGGCCGGTCGCGGCGTCGATCCCCGCCAGCAGACGTTGCGGGCGACGATCGAATGGAGCTTCGACCTCCTCGACGAAGAGGAGCAGGTCCTGTTCGGGCGCCTGTCGGTCTTCAGCGGCGGTTGCACGGTCGAGGCGGCCGAGGAGATCTGCGAGGCCCAGATCGACACACTGCAGTCGCTGATCGACAAGAGCTTGCTCCGTCGGCAAGAGGAGCGTTTCTGGATGCTCGAGACGATCAGGGAGTTCGCGGCCGAGCGGCTCGAGCAACGCGACGGGGCGGTAGCGCTCGCCGATCGGCACGCCGACTACTTCATCGCGGTTGCCGAAGCGGCCGCTCGCGGCGCCCCTGATGAGGATGTGGGGCACGGACCGCGGCTCTATATGGAGCTCGACAACTTCCGCCGCGCACTCGCTTGGCTCGTCGCCTCCGGCGATGTGGAGCGCGAGCTGCGTCTGGCCACCGGTGCGTTCTGGTGTCTCTGGACGCGGGCGAGCCTGCGGGAGCTACACGGATGGCTCGCGTTCGCGCTCGAGCGAGCGGCAGACGCCGATGCCTACCTTCGGGCGGACGCGTTAGGCGCTGCAGCGCTCGCGGCTGCGAACCAAGGTGAGTCCGAGGTCGCGCGGGCTTACGCCCGCGAGAGTCTCGCGCTCGCTCGCCAGTGGGGCGACAAGCGCCAGATCGAGTGGGCGCTTCGCGTCTTGAGCTTCGACGAGCCCGACCTCGACGAGCGCCGGCGGCTGCTCCAGGAGTGCGAGCGTCTTCTGCGCGAGCTCGGCAACGACGCCGGTCTCGGTTGGGTCACCTTCCTACGCGGCCTGACCTTCGTCATCGAGGGACACTTCGACTCGGCACGAGAGACGCTCGAGCAGGCGGCAGCGCTCTTCCGCGACCTGGGGCGGCAGTGGGAGGCAACGAACGCGGACATCGCGATCGGATATGCGTTGGTGGCGGCTGACCGCCATGCCGACGCACGGCCCATCCTGCAGGGCGCGCTCGCGACCGGGGTCGAGATCAAGTCCCCCGGCTCGATCATTGAGGCACTGGTTCTGCTCGCCGCCGTTCGGATGGAAGCCGATGCTCCGGCGGCGACGCGGCTCCTGGCAGCGGTCCGGACGATCGCGGATGAAACGGGACGGGAGCTGGATCCCCGATTCGAGGGCGATGTGCTCGAGAAAAGGCAGAGGTACGCGCGTGAGCAGCTCGGACAGCGATTCGAGGAGGAATGGAAGGCAGGGTCACGTCTTACGCTGGAAGAGGCCGTCGCGCTGGCTCTCGACACACCTCCCCGGGCATGACACCCGGTCGAG
Source organism: Actinomycetota bacterium (assembly GCA_046735315.1). Taxonomy (GTDB): domain Bacteria; phylum Actinomycetota; class Thermoleophilia; order Gaiellales; family Gaiellaceae; genus 3-1-20CM-4-69-9. Next base: position 615 of record JBKPTB010000054.1, on the reverse strand, counting down.
TGTCGCGTCCCTGTGCCGAGTGACCGATTCACGGGACGCAGGTGAGAGCTTCGCGTCAGAGCTGGGCGTTGTGGATCGTCGTCACCTCGGCGACTGTGCCGGCTTCGGCCTGGCTGTGGTTGATCGGCGGGATGAGCACATGTGGCGAGGAGGTCTACGACACACCTCCGGGTTCGGTGGGGGACACGCTGTGCAGTGCGCTCGTTCGGCCTGTCGTTCCCTGGGCATTGATCGCCAGCATCCCGACACTGCTCTGCTGTGCGGGGTTTCGTGAGCATTCGGCTTCGTCGCCGTGATCTCTTCTTGTTTGCCCTCGCAGCGCCGTTTGCGATCGTCGTGATCGCGACGTCCTCCCTGACCGCGATCTTCTGACCGGCCCGTACCCAGAGGAAGGGAGAGGGCGACCGTTGCCGATCGCCCTCTGGGTGGGAGGGTGCGGAGAATGGAGGGCGGGCCACCGTCCGCGAGGGGATAGGGACGTGACACTCCCGAAGCGCCAGCGGCTCCGCTCCGCTGTTGCCTGCAGCGGCACCATAAGGCAGCAGATCCACCTTCAAGGGTGGCGATCAGAAGTCAGAATCGAACCTCTAGAGGCGCTGATCGATCAGAGGGGCG
>JBKPTB010000053.1:0-13846 GCA_046735315.1 Actinomycetota bacterium | reverse complement strand
TCGTCGCCGGGCCGCTGTCGCTCGTCGCTCTCATCGCCGGGTGGATCACGACGGAGGTCGGACGGCAACCGTGGATCGTCTACAAGATCATGCGCACGAGCGAGGCGGTGACCGGCGGGAGCGGCATTCCTGTCGGCTACGTCACGCTCTCTGTCGTCTATCTCGGCCTCGCGGTCGCCGTTGGCTGGATCCTGCGGCGGCTGAGTCGGGCCCCGATGGACTCGGTATCGGACACGGCGAATGCGACTCGCTGAGGTCCCGCTCATCCTGATGCTCGTCGGACTCGCGGCCTATGCCGTTCTCGGCGGCGCGGACTTCGGCGCCGGTTTTTGGCAGCTCACAGAAGGACGAAGCGAACGAGACCATGCCCACCATGCGATCGGCCCGGTCTGGGAGACGAATCACGTGTGGCTGATCTTCGTGCTCGTGCTCTGCTGGACGGCGTATCCGACCGCGTTCGGGTCGATCGCGTCGACCCTCGCCATTCCTCTGTTCATCGCGGCGGTGGGGATCATTCTCCGTGGCACCGCTTATGCGATGCGCTCCGCGACAACAAGGGGAGGCGAGCAGCGGCGCGTCGAGATGCTCTTTGCCCTTTCGTCGATCCTGACACCGTTCGCGCTCGGCACCGTGGTCGGGGGCATCGCCTCTTTTCGCGTCCCCGTGGGCAATGCCGAGGGCGATCAGGTGAGCAGTTGGGTCAACTGGACCTCGGTCTTGATCGGGGTCCTGGCCGTCGCGACCGCGGCATATCTGGCGGCCGTCTACCTCGCTGCCGATGCGGTCCGAATCCGGCGACATGACCTCGCCGACGCCTTTCGGCGCCGCGCCCTGCTCATGGGCGTCATCGCGGGGGGCGTCGCGATCGCCGGTCTCGCAGTCGTCCACCAGGATGCGCACCCGCTGTGGGAGGGACTCTCGAACGGCGCCGGCCTCGGCGCGGTCATCGTCTCCGCCGTCGCGGGTGTCACGACGATCCTGCTCGTGTGGCGCCGTCAATTCGAGCCCGCACGCGTCACCGCCGCTCTCGCCGTAGCCGCGGTCATCGCCGGCTGGGCGCTGGCTCAGCGACCGACATTCCTGCCCGGGCTGACGATCGACGAGGCTGCTGCCGATCGGGGGACGTTGGTAGCGATCCTCGCCAGCCTCGCCGCGGGTGCCGTCGTCCTTCTTCCGTCGCTCGCCTTGCTATTCGCACTGGTCCTGCGGGGGCGGTTCGACGCCGAGGCGTCCGAAACCGGCATACAGCCGGGAGCTCCGACGCCGATCATCGGACAACGCCGTCTCCTGACAGCGGCCGTAGCTTCTCTCGTGGTGGGTGCCTTTTTCATGGTCGTGTTCGGGGCCGGGTGGGCGCACGTGATCGGCGTTCTCGGTCTCCTTGCCTTCGTCGCGCTGGGTTTCGTCACGCTGGCTGCGACCATCGCGGCCGGGGACGAAGGCACATGAGGCTCGGAACTCCTTTGAGTCCCACAATTTTCGCGCTAGGGTCGGAATTCTCATTCGTCGAGCTCGCCCGAGGATCGAGGCGAGGAGAGGAGGAGCGATGAAGCGCTCTGTTGGCCCACTCTCCCTGCTGGCCTTGATCGCGGCCCTGGCCGTGGTCGGGACAGCCGGGGCGAGCCACCGTGTCAACTCGCCGGTGAAGGGCTCGTTCAAGTACTGCGACAACCCGACCTTTCCGCCGTTGGAGTCGAAGACCAGCTCCGGCAAGCTGGTCGGCTTCGACGTCGACATGGCGAATGCGATCGCAAAGCTCTGGAAGGTCAAGGCTAAGTTCGTCTTCAGCTCGTTCGGAGGGCTTCTGCCGGCGCTCGGCGCCAAGAGGTGCGACGTCGTCATCAGCGGAATCTTCGTCACACCGGATCGCGTGAAGCAGTACCCAGCCGTGCCGTACATGAGGACCCACCGAGCGCTCGTCGTCAAGGCCGGGAATCCGAAGTCCATCAAGGGGCCTGATGACCTGTCCGGGAAGAGCGTCGCGGTTCAGGCTTCGACGAAGTACGAGGAGTATCTGAAGACCTTGAACGAGCAGTTCAAGTCGTCGGGCAAGGACCAGATGAACCTGCAGAGCTATCCCGGGGACGAGGATGCGATCGCTCAGATCCTGCTCGGTCGGGCCGACGCGGTGCTGACGCAAGACACGTCCGGCGCGTACCAGAAGAAGAACAATCCCGGCAAGTTGGCGATCGCGTATCTGTTCCCGGAGACCGACACGTTCGGGATCTACTACCGCAAGTCGGATACGAAGCTCGGTACGGCGCTGCGGTCCGCGATCAAAACGTTGAAGAAGAACGGCACGCTGAAAAAGCTGGCGCAGAAGCAGCAGATCCCTGTGGCTGACTTGAAGTAGGGTCGAACCGCTCGTGTTAGCGAGCTTCGACAGACACATTTTCTGGGAAGCGCTCACTTCCAGCCCCTACTGGAAGGGAGCGCTTCTCGCTTTCGAGCTCACCGTCGTGTCGCTTGCGGCTGCATCCGTGATCGGGTTCTTTCTGGCTCTGGGTGGCGGAAGCCGGCACCGCTCGATTCGCGGCGTCGTCTTCTTCTACAGCTGGATCTTCCGGGCCACGCCGACGCTGCTGCAGCTGATCTTCATCTGGTATGCCCTGCCCCAGCTCTGGCCGGCGTTTGCCGGGAGCTGGTTCAAGCCGTTCCTCGCTGCCTTTATCGCCCTCTCGTTGAACGAGGCGGCGTATATGTCCGAGATCATCCGAGCCGGTCTCCTGTCGGTCGATCCCGGACAGGAGCTCGCCGGGCGAGCCTTGGGAATGTCGCGGCCACGAATCCTCCGCCGCGTGATCGTCCCGCAAGCTGTTCGGATCATCATTCCGCCGACCGGAAACGAGTTCATCACGATGCTGAAGCTGACGAGTCTTGCCTCGGTGATCTCGCTTCATGAGCTGCTGACGGCGTCGCAGGAGCGCGCGACTGCCTCTTTTCGCTACCTGGAGGCCTACTCGGCTGCCCTCGTCTACTACCTGGCGATCGTCAGCGTCCTGATGATCTTGCAGGCACAGCTCGAGCGGCGCTTCACGTGGAGTTCCGCAGGGCGGCGCCGCCGGCGCGTTGCCGCTCCGGCTGTCCCAGCGGTCTCACACGACGTGCGATGAACGACACCGTTCTCCGCGCGGAAGACGTCCACAAGGCGTACGACGGCCTCAAGGTGTTGCGCGGCATCTCGATCGAGGTCGACCGCGGCGAGGTGAAGGTGATCATCGGCCCCTCCGGGTCGGGAAAGTCGACGTTGCTTCGCTGCCTCGCGCTCCTCGAGCCCGTGGACTCGGGCACGGTCTATCTGGAGCGCGCGCAGTTGAGTGGCCTGCGGGAGAAGGAGCTGGCGGCGCACAGGTCCGAGGTGGGAATGGTTTTCCAGCGGTTCAACCTCTTCCAGAACATGACCGCGCTCGAGAACGTGATGTGTGGCCTGGTCGAGGTGCGTCGGTTGAAGAAGCGCGACGCCCGGGAGCGTGCGCTCGAGTTTCTCGACCGCGTCGGCCTGCACGACAAGGCAGATCAGTTTCCGGAGGAGCTGTCGGGCGGTCAGCAGCAGCGGGTCGCGATCGCCCGCGCGCTCGTGATGAAGCCCAAGGCGATGCTCTTCGACGAGCCGACCTCCGCGCTCGACGTCGAGCTCGTCCGGGAAGTGCTCGATGTCATGGAGGGCCTCGCACACGACGGGATGACGATGGTCGTCGTCTCGCACGAGCTGCGCTTTGCGCATCACGTCGCGAGCTCGATCCTCATGATGGACGAGGGGCAGGTGATCGAAGAGGCGCCGCCGGATCGATTCTTCTCCTCGCCGAGCCACGAGCGCACAAAGCGGTTTCTCGCCCTGGTCGAGTAGCGATACCGTAGACCGGTGACGGGCCCGCCCTACAGCCCGCTCGACGCGCAGATCATTCCGAGATTTGCCGGCGTGCGTACGTTCATGCGGTCGCCGCACATCACGGACCTTGCCGGTGTCGATGCGGCCGTCTTCGGCATTCCGTTCGACACTGCGACGAGTTACAGAACCGGCGCCCGCTTCGGCCCTGAGGCCATCCGTTCGGCCTCGGTGCTGCTCCGACCGTACCACCCGGTTCTGGCGGTGAACGTGGTCGAGTCGCTTTCGATCGTCGACTACGGCGACTCGCCCGTCTCGCCGGGGGCCACCGAGCGCACCTACGGCCAGATCGAGGACACGATGGCGCCCCTCGTCGACGCGGGCATCTTCCCACTCGCGCTCGGCGGTGATCACTCGATCACGCTCGCCGAGCTACGGGCGCTCGCGCGACGTCACGGTCCTCTCTGCCTCGTCCAGTTCGACTCCCATCCCGACACGTGGGACGAGTACTTCGGCCAGAAGTACTTCCACGGCAGCACGTTCAAGCGCGCGGTCGAGGAAGGTCTGCTCGACGCCGGCAGCTCCGTCCAGGCTGGGATCCGTGGGTCGAACTACGGAGCGGGAGATATCGGCGATGCGGAGGAGCTCGGCTTCACCGTCGTCCCCTCCGAAGAGCTCCGCCGGCTCGGCGGCGAAGCGTATGCCAGTCTCGTGAAGGAGAAGGTGGGGGAGCGGCCGGTCTTCCTCTCCTTCGACATCGATTTTCTCGACCCGGCTTTCGCACCCGGAACCGGGACGCCGGAGGTAGCGGGCTTCTCCACCGCTGAGGCGCTCGCCTTCCTGCGTGCGCTGCGAGGCATCAACCTCGCCGGCGCCGACGTCGTCGAGGTCTCGCCCGCCTACGACGGGCCGGGTCAGCAAACGGCGCTGGCGGCTGCGAACGTCGCCTTCGAGCTCCTGGCGTTGAAAGCGGCCGGTCCCGCTCGCTGACCACGAGACGCTGAGGAGCAGTGAGAATGGCGGCCACGAGCGCAACACCGTCACTCCGTCAGACGAGCGCCTGGCAGGCCCTCGAGCAGAACGCCGGGGTGCTGCGCGGGAGCCATCTTCGGGACCTGTTCGCGGCGGATCCCGGACGTGGAGAAACGTTCTCGGTCGAGGCCGAGGGCCTGTACCTGGACTATTCCAAGAACCGGGTCACCCTCGACACGATCAAGCTGCTGTTGCAGCTTGCGGAGGAGCGCGGCGTCGCGGAGCGCAGAGATGCGATGTTCGAAGGCGAGAGGATCAACGTCACTGAGAACCGAGCGGTCCTGCACGTCGCGCTGCGCGCACCCAAGGGGGAACGGATCGAGGTGGACGGCGAGGACGTCGTGCTCGAGGTGCACGAGGTGCTCGACCGCATGTCCGAGTTCTCGGACCGTGTCCGCACCGGCACGTGGAAGGGGCACACCGGCAAGCGGATCCGCAACGTCGTCAACATCGGCATCGGCGGCTCCGATCTCGGGCCGGTCATGGCCTACGAGGCGCTGCGCTACTACTCGCAGCGCGACCTGACCTTCCGGTTCGTCTCCAACGTCGACGGCACCGACATTGCCGAGGCGACGCGCGATCTCGATCCGGAGGAGACGCTCTTCATCGTCTCCTCGAAGACCTTTACGACGCTCGAGACGATTACGAACGCAAGGAGCGCGCGCGAGTGGCTGCTCGCGAAGCTCGAGGACGAGGCAGCGGTAGCGAAGCACTTCGTCGCGGTCTCGACGAACGCCGAAGAGGTGTCGAAGTTCGGGATAGACACCGAGAACATGTTCGGGTTCTGGGACTGGGTCGGCGGCCGCTACTCGATGGACTCCGCGATCGGCCTGTCCACGATGATCGCGATCGGCCCGGAGAACTTCCGCCGGATGCTCGCAGGCTTCCACGCGATGGACGAACATTTTCGCACGGCGCCCTTCGAGCGGAACCTCCCGGTGCTGATGGGCCTTCTGACCGTCTGGTACACGGACTTCTTCGACGCGCAGACCGTCGCGATCCTGCCGTACGACCAGTACCTGAAGCGGTTCCCTGCCTACCTGCAGCAGCTGACGATGGAGTCGAACGGCAAGTCGGTGACCCTCGACGGCAAGCGTGTCGACTACGAGACCAGCCCAATCTTCTGGGGCGAGCCCGGCACGAACGGCCAGCATTCCTTCTACCAGCTGCTCCACCAGGGAACCAAGCTCGTTCCCGCCGACTTCATCGGCTTCAACCACTCACTCAACCCGATCGGCAACCACCACGACCTGCTGATGGCGAACGTGTTCGCCCAGACGGAGGCGCTGGCATTCGGCAAGACGGCAGAGGAGGTTCGCGCGGAGGGGATGGAGGAGTGGCTCGTGCCGCACCGTGTCTTCGAGGGGAACCGCCCCTCCAATACGATCCTCGCCGACCGGCTCGATCCGGAGACGCTCGGCAAGCTGGTCGCGCTCTACGAACACAGCGTGTTCGTCCAGGGCGTGATCTGGGACGTGAACTCCTTCGACCAGTGGGGCGTCGAGCTCGGCAAGGTGCTCGCGAAGCGGATCGCCGGCGAGCTCGAGGCCGATTCGGAGCCCGAGCTCACCCATGACTCTTCGACCAACACCCTGATCCGGCGGTATCGACGCTCGAGGGGAAGCGAGAGCCTGTGAGCTCCCACTTTTGGGAGCTGCACGCCCGGGAGGAGCTGCTCGTCATGCCGAATCCCTGGGACGTGGGCTCCGCGAAGCTGCTCGAGCGCTGCGGCTTCGAGGCGCTGGCGACGACGAGTGCCGGGTATGCCTGGTCGCTCGGCAAGCCCGATCAGCAGGTGACGCGCGATGAGCTGGTCACGCACGTGGGCGAGCTCACCAATGCCACGTCGGTTCCGCTCAACGTCGACAGCGAGCGCTGCTACCCCGACGATCCAGGCGGAGTTGCCAAGACGATCGAGCTGCTCGCCGGTGCCGGGGCGGCGGGATTCTCGGTCGAGGACTACGACCCGGCGACCGAACGCATCGACGAGCTTGACGTCGCCGTCGAGCGAATCGCGGTTGCTGCCGAGGCGACGCGTCGGCTCTCCGAGCCGATGGTCCTGACGGCGCGCGCCGAGAACCACATCCGAGGAATCGAGGACCTCGACGACACGATCGCGCGTCTGTCGGCATACCGAGACGCCGGCGCCGATGTTGTGTACGCGCCGGGCCTCACCGATCTGAAGCAGATCTCGAGAGTCGTGTCGGAGGTGGGCATTCCGGTCAACGTGCTGGCGCTTCCCGCCGCGCCAGCCCTGAGTGAGCTGGCCGCAGCCGGTGTCCGTCGGGTGTCGACGGGAAGTCTTCTGGCCGGCGCCGCCTACGGGGCCCTGCTCGCTGGGGCGCAGGAGCTGCTGGCAGAGGGCACTTCAAGATATGCGGCGGACGGCGTCTCGCGCGATGCGCTTCGGGAGGCGCTCGGCTAGGTCAACCCGCAAGTCGGCGACGCGTCAGTTCGTCAGCCAGGCGGCGACGAGGAACACGATCGCCGAGATCGCGGCGGCAGCGACCAGAACGAGGTTCGCCGCCAGGAGGAACGTGAGCCAGCGGGAGCGGGGCCTCGGCATCGCCGACCGGCCGGGAGCGCCGGTTGCGTCCTCGCGGCCCCAGCCCACCGCGCCGGCAAGCACGCTGGTGATGAACTGGTTGAGGCTGACTCCTTCCCGGTCGGAGGCGCGGGCAAGCTCGCCGTGAAGGCCCCCCGGCATCCGCAGCAGGAGACGACCGCTATATCCCGCGGCTCGCTGTCGCTGCTTCGGAGCCGGCTCCCCGGGTGGCGCTTCCCCGACGGCATCTGGAGTCGCCATGCCCCGAGTGTAGGGGCTTCGACGAGCCGGCACAACGCGATTTTCCCTCGAAATCGGCTCGTAGCTTGGCCAATCCCGATGCGAGCACCCGTGAGGTATGCGTCTGGGAGAGCCCGAGTCGTCGTGCGATCTCGTCCTGGCTCAAGTCGTCGTAGTAGCGGAAACGAAGGGCCTGGCGCTCTCGTCGCTGCAGCAACCGCAGGCTGCTTGCGACGAACAGCCGGTCCTCGCTCTCGTCGAGCCCTTCGTCGGCGCTGGCAAGCTCGGATGCCTCGCTGAGCGAGACCGGGGCGCGCACTTCCTCGGCCTGCAGCGCCTCGGCCAGTTCGTGTTCGTTCAGATCCGCCGCCCTGGCCAATTCCGACGGCGTCGGGGCTCGCTGCAGACGGACGGAGAGCTGGCGTCGAGCCGCGCCGATACGCGCGCAGATCTCCTGGTGCCGCCGCGGTAGACGAACGGGACCGCTCACATCGCGCAGGTATCTCCTGATCTCGCCCAGGATGTTGGGCACGGCGAACGCGGCCAGGTCGACGCCACGCTCAGGCTCGTACCGGTCGACAGCCTTGATGAGACCGATGGCGCCGACCTGGACAAGATCTTCGTACGGCTCTCGCGTATAGGCGTAGCGCCGCGCAATCGTCCGGACGAGCGGAATGTACTTCTCGATCAGCCGCTCGCGGGCCGCGCCATCGTGGCCGCGGCACGCAAGCGCGAGGTCCGTGGAGTCAGCACAGGGCACCGCTCTCTGGTTCCGCTCCGCCACCGCAGACATTCTTCGTCACCTATTGTAGAAAATCATCCCAACAAATACTAGCGACTCGCGATTCTTGTGGGTGAAAAGTCGGCTCTCCGGGTATTCATCTGTTAGGCGAATCATTTCCGCTCAACGGCCGAGGAACAGCAGGTGGGGGAGACGCCAAAATCAACGAGATTCGGGCTGCGGCCGCTGAAGCTCGCGCTCGTGCCGGCTACGGGTCTTGCAGTGTTTGCGTTTACGACACCGGCGCACGCAGAGGAGTCGGGGGCGTTGTCCGTCACGCCTGCGACCGTCGCCGTCGCCGTCCCGTCTGCGCCAGACGCCCCCGAGGTGACGCAACTCGCGCTCGGTGAGGTTCAGGCGACCGTCGCATCGGCCGTGGCTTCGATTCCGGACGAGCCGGCTGGAGACGGTTCGGCCGCTGATCCTGTTGCAGCTTTCGCGGCGGCTCCCATGGAGCAATCCACCGATGTCCCGACGAACGTGGAAGGCCCTGCAAATCAGCCTGCAAGCTCGGCACCTGCGGCGCCTGACGGATCGATCGAGAGCTCGAGCGACGTCAGCGCGCAACCTGCCGAGGAGAACGGCGACCGGGCCGCGAGCGTGGCGATATCAGGCCCACAGCCTTCGGCCGCAGCACCGACAGACCCAGCTACCGCATCCGGGACGCAGACGGCTGCCGATCCCGTCGAGTCTCCTCCGGGCACGCAGTATCAGTCGCGATCGGCGCAGTATCAGCCCGTGCAGACCATCGACCATCGTCTTTCGGGAGAGCGACCAACCGGGACCGCTCTTGCCCCGAAACGAGCGGTGCGAGCCGAGACGCCGAACGCCCTACGCCACTCGTCAAAATCAGTCCAGATCCTGTCACGGATTTGTGCAGATATCGGTGGCGAGAACCCGGCTCTTTCTGCCGGAGATGAGTTGCTCAAATCTGAGTGGAATATCACGCAGATCGGTGGTTGTATCCTCGATCTTTCCGACGCAAGCGACGTTCCCGCAGAGGTTGTGACGTCGCCGGACTGCGAGTCCGCGTCGCAGTATCAGCTGCAGGACGGGCAGTATCAGCCCGTTGGGTGCGAGCCCGCCGTTGACGAGCCGATCGACGCCAACTCGACTGCTCCGTCTGACTGTGTTCCGGACCTCAGCACGACGATCGACCAGATCGCTCCGATCGAAATCGTCATCGGCGACTCCAGCCCCCTCGATGGGCCGGCCGTGCAGGACGTCGTCAGCTCGACGGGCCCCGTCACGTGCGTAGTCAATCCAGTCGCCGGAACTGCGACCGCGCCGGCCGTGGCGAGCCCTCAAGTCCCGGGAGTTTCCGCCGGGCAAGCCGAGACCGGGGCGGCCATGCCCCGTCCGGTCTCGCAAACGGTCGAGAAGCCGGCTCCCTCGACCAAGAGCCAAAAGCATCAGGCGCAGGAGCACGTCTCGGCCTCTGCCGCGGTCGATCGTGGCGGCCCTAGGAGGTGGGTCGTGACGGCCCGCCCGCCGTGGTCGAGACCCCAGTCGGCCCGACCCAGGTCTCACTCGGCACGCGAGAAGCATCAGGCGGCGCCACTTCGGACCAGCCCGGAGACGAGCGGCCCTCCTGCTCGCTTCGAGGCACTTCAAGCCCAGCCCGTTGAACGCTCGTCTTCGAGCGGCACGACCGCCTCTGCCGAATCAGCGTGGCTTGCCGCCGCCGCGTTGCTGTTCCTCTTCGCCCTGGGATCGTTCGGCCTCGCGGTTGCCGGAGCTTCTGGACGAGGTGCCGTGCCGACCCGACTGAGTCTTCTCCGCGCGCGCATCACGAGCAAGGGTCTCTCGAGTCATCCCGCGGACAGGACGAACGTCGACGCCCCGCGGGGGATTCGCTACCGCGACTGACCTACGGCGCCTCCGACCTCGGGTCGAGCTTGTCGATCTTGAGCGGCGTCACCCTGAGCTCCGAACCGTGCGCGGGCGCGTCTGAATCGTTGTAGACGAGCGTTTCCTTCGCCTGTGGACTTTCGCCGGCCGGGTTCGGTGCGGTGCCTTCGATCAGCCCGAGCGCCGTCGCCCTCCGCACCGCCTCGATTCTGTTGGTCGCATCGAGCTTTCGCATCGCGTGACTGACGTACTCCTTCACGGTGTGCCGGCTGAGGAACAAACGCGTGCCGATCTCGGGATTCGTGAGCCCCTCGGCGACAAGGCTGAGGACACGGAGCTCCTGAGCGCTGAGCTTGGGCTTTCCGCCGCCGTCGCCGTCGAGGAGAAGAGCGGCGACGCGTGGGTCGATGACCCGTTCCCCGGCAAGGGAGCGCTCGATCGCGAGGGAGAGATCCAGGTCCTCGTCGGCCAGCAGATAACCTCGCGCGCCCGCGTCGAGAGCTGCACGTGCCGATGCCTCGTCGCGCCGGCCGGACAGGACGATGACCGTGGCAGTCGGGTGCCGTTCGAGCAGGGCTGCGCAGATTTCGGGGCCGGAGCGATCCGGAAGCTCGAAGTCGAGTAACACGACGTCGGGGGGGTCGTGCGCTACAGCGGCGATCGCCTCGGCGCCGCTTGCCGTCTCGACCACGTCCAGCGCGCTCTTCCGGGACAGCTCCGCGCGGATTCCCTGCCGCACGAGCTTCTGGCTCTCGACGACGAGGACTCGCGTGGTCATGTCGTCTCGCTGGGTTGCACGCGGTCTCCCCCCTTGGCCCGCAATGGCCACCGTGACCAGGCCATCGTAGTCCGCGACGTGCGGTACATCCATCCCCCCCGCCAGGCGGGGTGTGCGCCGGCGCTGCTTCAGAGGAGTTGCTCGTGCCATTCGATAGTCCACCCCTTCGGGGGGAGGAAGACCCTCAAGGCGGGGTCTACTCGTGGACTGTCGTGCCCGCGATGCTGGGGCCATGGGGAGGCGGTCACGGTGTTTGTGCGCTCTGATGACGTGCGCCGCCGTTCTCGCGGTTACCGCTCTCGCCCCTCACAGCGCCTCAGCCGACGACACGGGCTATCCGACGGAAGCGGCTCAGACGAGCTCCTCGTCGGCGTCGGCCGCGGCCCAGAACGACAACACCACGATTCAGAGTGCGACGCAGACCCAGACCGGCGTCTCGGGACAGTCCCAGTCGACGATCCAGGTCGCGCCGACCCAGCAATCCGCCAACGCGACGGCGCGCTCGAATCAGGGCGCCACGAACGTCGCGAGCGGTGGCACCGCCACGCAGCGGAATACCTCATCCGCCTCGGGTGCCGCCACAAACGCCAACAACACGAATCAGAGCAGCGCCCAGCGGCAAGAGAGCCCGCCGGCCCCCGATCGGTCACCGTCCGAGGTTCAATCGCAGACGACGAGCCAGAGTGCGCCGATCACTCAGCACGCAGACGCGGCGGCCACCTCCAACCAGGTCGCGCCGACGAACATCAACATCTCCATCCGCGTCGACAGCCCGGGTGACAACGGTCCAGTCGAGCAGAACAACACCTCGACAGCGACCGCCGTCAGCGGCAACTCCAACACCGTGGCGCAGGATGGGACTCAGGCTCAAACCGGCGGACGGTCGTCGAACGGTCAGTCACAGTCGGCCAGTCAGAACGCCCCGACCAGCCAGGACGCGCATGCGGACTCGAAGTCGACTCAGGTTGCGCCCACCAACTTCAACATCACCATTCGCAACAAGAGCCCGGGCGCGGACGGCGGAGTGAGTCAGACCAACACGTCGCAGTCGACGGCCGGCGCCGCGAATTCGAACGAGGCAACTCAGGACGCCGCACAGGCTCAGGACGATGCCGGCGCCTCGGGTACGCGGAGCATCCTGGGCGGCAACGGCACGCCGCACACCTACATCCCGCGCGGTCACACCAGCTACCCGCCGCCGTCCGGCACGACGCAGCCCGCCACCACGAGCCAGTCACAGACTGCGATGCAGAGTGCCCCGACGGCGCAGACCAGCGATGCGACGGCGACATCTCTGCAAACAGCTCCGGCAAATGGTGATGTCGCGGTTTCGGTCGACTTCGACGCAAAAGATCCGAACGGATCCGGTGGCTACGGCACCTTGATCGAGATCTGGATTCCACGAGACGAAACGACGTCGGTCTCGTCGCCGAAAGCTGAAGCTGCGCAGACGAACGGCACGAGTGCCAACGCGGGGGCTGTGAACTCGAATCAGACGACGCAGGCGGCCGATCAGCGGCAAACCGCCCGGTCAGGCGGGGACACCCAGGTGGGGGGAGCAAGCCAGACGCAGGTCGTGGAGCAGAGCGCTCCGACGACGCAGGGTGGGACCGCAAACGCGATCGCCGCCCAGCAGGGCGGCGTAAACCTTGCCGCCGGCGGCAGCGCGGCTCAGACGAGCACCACCCTGAGCAAGGCAACAGTTGCCGACTCGAACCAGACGACGCAGACGGCCGTGCAGATTCAGGACGGCGGGCTCACGGCGGGCGGCAGTCAGGCGCAGGTCATCGAGCAGACCGCACCGACCACCCAGATCGCGATCGCGCAAACGCTTGCCAGCATCACCGGTATGACCAACGTGGGCGACGACGGTTGGAGCATCCAGACGAACGTCTCCTCCTCGACCACCGTCGCCGGGAAGTCGAATCAGACGACGCAAAGTGGGGAGCAGATCCAGCTCGGGACGACGGAGGGTCGGTCTCAGGTTCAGGTCATCGAACAGAGCGTCGCGAGTGCCCTGCACGTACACACGCAGGGAGCGTGTGGCCGCAGGTGCGCGAGCAGCAGTGCCGCTGCGCTCCGGCAGGATCTGACGGTCTGGTCGGGCTCGACGACCCGCGACACCTTGCGGCCGAGGAACCAGTCGGGAGCCGGCAAGAATTCGCCGCAGCGCCCGCCACGCGACGGCGACGGGCGGCTTCCGCAGGAAGACAAGCTGCCCGGCGCCGCCGCAGGCGCGAGCTCGAGCAGCGGTGGCGGCTCCCTGTGGGTGTTCGCGGCGCTCCTGATTCCATTCGCTTTGACGGCCCCTTGGTGGGCACGTCGTCACGGCCCGGCGGCCCTCCGGCGGCTGACGGGCGTCGTTGTTCGTCCAGAGCGTCCCGGCTGAGCTGACGCCTCCGGCCGACCCCGTAGGGGGAGGCCGGACCGCGCCGCGGCGCTCCGGCGCGCCCCGGCACTGACGACGTAACAACGACAAAGGAGAAGAGAACGGTTATGAAACGCCTTCTCATTGCGGTGGGCATCGCGACGATCGCCCTCGCCGTGGGGGTGGGCACAGCGACCGCCGCCGACTTGTCGGGCGGTGCACAGGGGACCGGCCAGCTGGCCGGGACCTACCAGGGTGCGCCCTCGACAAGCCAGGCGGGACAATCGGCATCGAACTCTGCTCTGCCGGCCAGCTATGGCGGCTACAGCGGCAGCAGCGGCTTGGTGATCAACCCTGGCTCCAGTTCGGCGACGCAGAACGCGGATAACACCGCGAACTCGAATGCGTCGAACAAGAGCAAGACC
>JBKPTB010000052.1:0-8716 GCA_046735315.1 Actinomycetota bacterium | reverse complement strand
ACGAGCGCGCCCATCTCCGGTCCGACGAGCTCCTTCACACCCGAGGCGACGACCTTCAGGGCGTCGATGTCGAGCCCGGAGTCGGTCTCGTCGAGGATCGCGATCCGCGGCTTCAGCATGGCCATCTGGAGAATCTCGACGCGCTTCTTCTCACCGCCCGAGAAACCGTCATTGAGATAACGCGACGCGAGCTCGCGCGAAACCTTCAGCCGGTCCATCTGCGACAGGAGCTCCTTGCGGAACTCGGGAATCGCAACGGGGTCGTCCTGGCCGCCCGCCTTGGCCTTCCGGATCGCGTTGATCGCGCTCCGCAGGAAGCTCGTGACCGTCACGCCCGGCACGGCATGCGGGTACTGGAACGCGAGGAAGAGCCCGCGCTGGGCCCGTTCGTCGGCCCCCAGCTCGAGGACGTTCATACCGTCGAGGAGAATCTCCCCTTCGGTGATCTCGTACGCCGGGTGGCCCATGAGGGCGTAGGCGAGCGTCGACTTCCCGGACCCGTTCGGGCCCATGACTGCATGCACCTCGTTCTGGTTCACCGCGAGGTCGACTCCCTTCACGATCTCGGTGCCGTCCTCGAGGGCGACGTGCAGATTCTTGAGCTCCAGAAGCGCCAATTTTTCCCTTCTCCCGTGCCAGTCTTGAGCCTGGCTCGGGCGACTTTGTGACAGCAGGTTGCTAGACGGAGAGCGGCCCGAACGAGCCAGCTAGTAGCCGCCCCATGGTACCCAATGCCACGCCGGCTCCGATCAGTCGGCATGGGGCCGGCATGCGGATCATCATTGCCCCACCCGGCCGTCCAAACCAGCTACGCTGACGTCATGCCGAACATCGGCACAGGCGAGATCATCCTGCTGCTGCTGCTGGCGCTGCTGCTCTTCGGAGCAAAGCGCCTGCCGGAGATCGGCCGCTCACTCGGTCGCGGTATGCGCGAGTTCAAGGACTCCGTCACCGGTAGGGACGACGACGACGAGCGTGCCGAGCTACCCATCGGGACGCAGGACACGACGGCGCCCACACCTCCGCGCGAGCGCGACACCGTCCCGTAGACCATGATCGGACGGCTGCCCCGGCGGCTTGCGTCTGCGGTCGACCGCCGAGACACGCTGTTCTGCTTTCCCACCGTTAACGGATGAAGCGCCTACCGCGACGGTTGCAGCACGGCGAGGAGGCAACGCTCGTCGAGCATCTGGACGAGCTGAGGACACGAATCTTCGTATCGCTCGGCGCGTTGGTGGTCGGGCTGGCGGTTGGATTTGTCATCCACCACCAGCTGATCCACTGGCTCAACCGTCCGCTTCCGGAAGGCCGCGTCGGTCGCCCGCTCACCCTCGGCGTCGCTGAACCGTTCCTGACGTCGTTCAAGATCAGCCTCTTCGCCGGCTTTCTCCTCGCGTTGCCGGTGATCCTCTGGCAGTTGTGGGCGTTCCTCGCGCCTGCGGTTGAGGAGCGCAGCGAGCGACGGGTTCTGTACTTCGTGTTCCTCGCGACGGCTCTACTCGTAGCAGGAATCGTCTTCGGCTACTTCGTCGCGCTGCCTGCGGCCGTCCACTACCTGACGAACTTCGACAAGTCTCTCTACGACATCCGGATTCGCGCGAAGGACTACTACTCGTTCGCGACGATGGTCATGCTCTCGATGGCCGTCGTCTTCGAGCTTCCGATCTTCGTCCTCGCCCTCGTCAGGCTCGGCATCCTCACGTCGAGCCGGCTGCGCAAGGAGCGGCGGCTGGGGTACTTCATCGTGGCGGCGATCGCAGTGGCTCTGCCCGGTGTCGATCCCTTCACCACGATCATCGAGGCAATTCCGCTGCTGATCCTGTTCGAGGCTTCGATCTGGCTCTCGGTCCTCATGGAGCGGCGAGTCGTGAGCGGGGAAGCGGCTAGCCTTACCGATCCGTGAACGGGGTCCTCTCCGCCGCCTGGGTCCTGCCGATCGAGGGCGCGCCGATCGAGCAGGGTGCCGTGGCGATCGAGGACGGCCGTATCACTGCCGTCGGAACGAGCGCCGAGCTCGGAGCCGGGCGCCGCTTCGAGGATTCCGTGATCATCCCCGGCTTCGTCAACGCGCACTCCCATCTCGAATACGCGGTGTACGGAGGGTTCGGTGACGGTCTCGGCGATTTCGCGGAGTGGATCACGTTGCACATCCAGCGCAAGGCACGCGTCGGGTGGGAGCAATACGTCGACGTCGCCAGGCTGGGCGCGGCGGAGTGCCTCGCCTCGGGGGTGACCACAACCGGCGATTGCAGCTACAGCGGCGCAACCGCGGTCGCCTGCGCGGAGCTCGGTCTTCGGGCGATCGTCTATCTCGAGGTGTTCGGCTCCGACGCAGGACATGCGCTCGAGCACTTCGCGGAGATTCGCGAGC
Organism: Actinomycetota bacterium; assembly: GCA_046735315.1. Classification (GTDB taxonomy): domain Bacteria; phylum Actinomycetota; class Thermoleophilia; order Gaiellales; family Gaiellaceae; genus 3-1-20CM-4-69-9. Next base: position 6,345 of record JBKPTB010000052.1, on the reverse strand, counting down.
GGGCCGGCGAGGCGTTCGATGAGCGCGTGCGCCCCGGCGTGTCGCCGCACGCGCCCTACAGCGTTTCGCTCGATCTCTATCGCGCGTGTGCCGAGCTCGGCCTGCCGATGGCAACGCACATCTCCGAGAGCCCCGCCGAAGTCGCGTACCTGGTCGACGGAACAGGAGCCTGGGGCGAGTACAAGGAGCTGCTCGTGGAGCCGCCCGGTCGGACCGGCACGCGGTTGCTTGCGGAGCACGGCTTGTTGGGCCCCCAGGTCGTCGCTGCCCATTGCGTCGTGCTCGACGACGACGAGATCGACCTCCTCGCTTCGACGCGCACGGGCGTCGCGCACTGCCCGCGGTCGAATGCGGCGCTCGGTTGCGGCGTGGCGCCGCTCGACGAGCTGCGGGCCTCGGGTGTGCGGGTGGGCGTCGGCACAGACAGTCCGGCTTCGGCTCCATCCTTCGACTTCTTCGAGGAGCTGCGGAGCGTCGTTTTGTCGGCTCGCGCGCGGGCCAGGCGGCCGGACGTTCTGTCGTCCGCGGAAACCCTCGAGCTCGGAACGCTCGGGTCCGCCCGTGCGCTCGGTCTCGATTCGGAGGTCGGTTCGCTCGCGCCTGGGAAGCGTGCAGACCTCGCTGTAGTGTCCCTCGCCGGCTCCGCGTATCTACCCTGGGAGGATCCCGCGGGCGCCGTCGTGTTCGGGGGGTCGCCTGACCGCGTGGTTGCCACGTACGTGGGCGGGGAACCGCGATACGAGAGAGGAGGGATGGATTGGCAAGAGCTGACCGCCGCCGCGCTCAGCGCGAGGCGCGCCATGCTCGCCCCGCCGGCCGCAAGGCCGGTGGCGGCTCCGCGCGCGTAGCCGACAACACGATGTTCTTCCCACGCCTGCGCAATCAGGCGAAGTGGGCGTTCGTGTTCCTCATCGTGATCTTCGGGGGCGGATTCGTCTTCCTCGGCGTGGGCTCCGGCGGACTGGATCTCGGCTCGCTGATTCGCGACGCCTTCGGACGAGGCAGCAGCTCGACGCCGTCGGTCTCGAAGGCCCAGGACGAGGTGATCAAGCATCCGCTCGACCCCGTCGCCCGCAAGGATCTCGCCAACGCGCTGGAGAAGAAGGGGCGGGTCGACGAAGCGATCATCGCCTGGACGCAGTACACGAAGGTCCGGCCGAAGGACGTGAACTCACTCCAGCATCTGGCGCAGCTCGAGCTCGGCCAGGCGGACACCTTCCTCCAGCAGGCGCAGGTCGCCTCGCTGGCGCAACAGGATGCCGGCGCCGGCTCGGCCTTCGCGCCGACGAACGGGAAGTTCGGACAGGCGCTCGGCCAGGATCCGATTACCTCCGCGCTGTCCACGAAGGCAAGCACCCAGCTGCAGGAGGCCTCCAGCAAGTACCAGGCCGCAGCGTCCCAGGCAATCGGGACGTACAAAAAGGTCGTCAAGCTCCAACCGAACGACCAGCAGGCCGTCTTCTCGCTCGCCCAGGCGGCAGACACCCTGCGTCAGACGCCCGTGGCGATCAGTGCGTACAAGCGCCTCCTGAAGTTCAACCTCGATCCCACCACGGCCGCGCAGATCCGGGCTCGGATCAAGACGTTGCAAGGATCCGGCGGCGGTTAGACTCCGCGCGATCGGGAAGACGCCTTCGACTCAGAGAGCCCCGGGGGGACGATGAACTTCGACATCAAGACGGAGCAGTTGGGAGACGATGCCTACGTGATCTCGCTCGCGGGGGAGGTCGATCTGTACACCGCGCCGGAGTTCAAGCAGCAGCTTCTCGAGGTCATCGGCCAGGGCGGCAAGCAGGTGATCGTCGACTTCAGCGACACGACGTTCATCGACTCGACCACCCTCGGCGTGCTCGTCGGAGGTGTCAAGCGCCTTCGCACCAACGAGGGCCAGCTGTCGCTCGTCTGCAGCGACCGGAACATCACCAAGATCTTCGAGATCACCGGGCTCGATCGCGTGTTCACGATCTATCCGACTCGTGGCGAGGCCGTTGCCAAGGTGAAGTCGCCCGACCAACCTCCGGCGTAGGTTTTGGCGCGGAAGCTCTCAGCCGCCATCGGTGGGGTGGCTGTCGTGCTGATGCTGACCGCATGTGGCACCGGGGGCCCGGTGAACGCGGCCTCGGCTGACCTGACGACTGGCCGGAAGCTCTTCCAGGAGCAGTGCGCCGGGTGCCACTCGCTGGCGGCCGCAGGGGCGCAAGGAACCATCGGGCCGAACCTCGACGACTCTTTTGCGCAGGCTCGGTCGGAGGGCTACAAGGAGACGGCGATCCTGGACATCGTCCACGACCAGATCAAGTTCCCCGGCCAGTATCCGGTGAAGCCGAACGATCCGGACTTCCTCAAGGCCAACATGCCCGCGAACCTCGTGACGGGCCAGGACGCGGTCGACGTCGCTGCGTTCGTCGCCGCCAACGCCGGCTTACAGGGGTTCGCCGAATCGCAGGTGGTCCGTGGGACGAACGGCAAGCAGATCTTCATAACGAAGTGCGGCGGCTGTCACACGCTCAAGGACGCGGGCACGACCGGTACGCAGGGCCCGAATCTCGATGCCCTCAAGCCGACCTTCGCGATTGCGAAGAACCAGGTCATTCACGGCGGCGGGATCATGCCGGCGTTCAAGGGCGTCCTCACGGACGCGCAGATCGACGCCGTCGCAAAGTACGTCGCCGCCAACGCCGGCAAAAAGTGACGAAGTCCGGCACGCGCTGTGCGCGCGCCCGACTGTCTTGAGCATCGACCTCGACGCGTTTGTCCAGCTCGGGCGCGGTCGGTTTCCGGGACTCCTTGGAATCGAAGTTGTGTCGATCGAGGTGGGCCAGGTGCAGATGCGGCTTCCGTTGCGAGAGGAGCTGCTCGCTCCCAACGGCTATCTCCATGCAGGGACCGTGGTGGGGCTCGCGGACTCGGCCTGCGGCTACGGCTGCATCGCGTCGCTACCCGACGGGGCGTACGGCTTCACGACGATCGAGCTCAAGACGAACTTCCTGGGCACCGCGCTCGAGGGAGCGCTCTCCTGCACGTCCGAGATGGCCCACGGCGGCCGCACGACGCAGGTGTGGGACGCGACGGTCGCAAACGAGGCCGGCAAGAACCTCGCCCTCTTTCGCTGCACGCAGCTGCTCCTGTATCCGTAGCCAAGGCTTGTGGCTCTGAGCCACTTATTCCCGTAGCTCGTCGTTCCGTCGCGGTCCGCGGCGCAGATCGCGGACTTAGTGGCTCTGAGCCACTAAGTCAGTTCGCCCTCGCGTTCCAGATCCACGACCACGTGTGTGATCGGTACCGGAAAGCGCTCGCGCGCCCGCTCCACCACGCCGCGCTCGAGCCAGTTGGACCGGCCCGGGGGATGGGTGGAGAGGATGATCTCGTCGGCGCCGAATGTTCGCAGGGCGTCCTCCATCGCTTGCAGCGGATCGCCGTCGCCGACCTCGCCTCGCGCCTCGACGCCTGCTTCCGCGAGCCGCGCCAGGCTGGTATCGAGCCGCTCCTGCGCCGCGGCCCGCGCACCGTCGTCGTCGGAGACCCAGTGCTTCAGCGGCGTGTTGAGCGCCGGCGTGACCACGAGGACCTCCTCGCGGACGTCGAGGCTTCGCTCCAGGATCATCGAGCGCAGAGTGTGGCCGCCGACGGTCTCGTTCGCGATGACGAGGATCCGGCGCTCACCCTTGGCGTGGGGCCGCGGCGTCGTTCGCTCCGGCCGCTCCTCGCGGCGCGCGTGCGCCCACCATGCCACCGCGACGGCGCTTAAGAAGAGGAAGACGCCGAACCCGACCCACTTGCCACCGGCGACGGTGGCGATCACGATCGCTGCGAAGTAACCGATCGACGCGATCAGGAACTTGAACGCCTCGGCCTCACTTCGGAGCGGGTTGATCATCGCGTCAGATGAGGTACACGGTCGAGTAGACGACAATCCACATTACGTCCACGAAGTGCCAGTAGATCCCTCCGATCTCGACACCGTGGTGGTGCTCCGGCGAGAAATGGCCGCGGAAGGCACGGACCGTCATGATCAGGAGGATCGAGAGGCCCACGAAGACGTGCGCCCCGTGGAGACCCGTCAGGCAGTAGAAGATCGTCCCGAAGGCGCCGTCGTGTGGCGCGAAGCCCACCCGCGAGTACTCGCGAGCCTGGGTCAGGAGGAAGACGAGGCCCATCAGGAAGGTCAGGAGCAGCCCGGCCTGCAGCCCGGCGCGATTTCCGCGCTTGATCGATTGCAACGCCCAGTGCATCGTGAAGCTTGACGTGACGAGGATCGCGGTGTTGACGCCGGCAACGAAGACCGGCAGCTCGAACGGATACGGCGGCCACGCGATGCCGTTGACGACTCGCACGAAGAAGTACGCCGTGAAGAACGAACCGAAGAGCATCACCTCCGAGGCGATGAACAGCAGCATCCCGAGCACCGAGGCGTTGACGCGCGAGCTCTGATGCGCGACCGGCGGCCCGTGGTGCGCTTCGGCGTGCGCGGCGGCCACTACGCGGGGACACCCCCTTCGACCTCGTCAGGCTGGAAGACCACGTGCTCGACCGGAAGCTTCGTCTCGTCATGGAGGCGTTGGATCAGGTTCTTCCGCATCCACGGCGACCGCGAGGGGGCGAACGTCGAGACGATGATCTCGTCGACGCGCTCTTCGCCGATTGCCTCCATCGCCGCGGTGAAGGGATCCGGGTGCGCGACCTGGCCGTGCGCGTCGATTCCCTCGCTGCGGAGCTCCCCCAGCGCTCGGCGGAGGCGCCGCTCCGCCTCAGGATGGTCGGCCCTCAGCGGATCGCTTTGAGGCGAGATGATCAGGAAACTCGCCTTGCCGCGCGCGGCTCGCTCTCGGATCCGCTCGAGGAGTGCCTTGCCGACCACCGTTTCGTTTGCGAGGACGAGCACGTTCTTCTGACCCGTCTCCTCGGCCACGTCGACGACGACGTGCTCGACCGGAATGCCGCCGGCGCTCTCCCGGATGCGATCGACCACGTTCTTGCGCAGCCAGCCCGACTTCTGCTGCGGGTGGGTGGCGAGGACGATCTCGTCCACCGGGGGGTCGAGCTGCGCAAGCGCGTCGCGAACCGCGGTGACCGGATCGGTCTCGACCACGATTCCATGTGCAGGGATGCCTTCGTGGCGGAGCATCGTGAGGGTGCGGTCGAGCCGCCTGCCTGCTGCCGCCCGCCGGGTGTCCTCGTAGACCACCAGGCTTCGTTCCGGCTGGTTGACCGGGCTGATGACCGTGACCATGAGCTCGCCGTTCTTACGGCGCTCGACCGCCTCGATCAGGGCGCGCCCGGTGACGGTCTCGTTGGCGACGACGAGGAGGTGCATCAGTGCGACCTCACTTCCGTCTCCGCGGGGGCGCGGTCACCGTTCAGCACCGCGTGGCGCGCGCCCGGGACGCCGTACTCGTACGGGTTGCCGACGACCTGCGGGATCTCGTCGAAGTTGAAGATCGGTGGCGGCGAGGACACCTGCCATTCCAGAGTGAGCGAGCGCCAGGGGTTGGCCTCCGCCGGCGCGCCGCGCCGCATGCTCGTGATCATGTTGTAGAGGAAGACGATCGTCGAAGCGCCGAGCGCAAACGAGGCGATCGAGATGAAGAGGTTCCAGTTCGCGAACTGTGGTGCGTAATCGGAAACGCGACGTGGCATTCCCTGGGTGCCGATCAGGTGCATCGGGAAGAAGGTCAGGTTGAAGCCGACGAAGGTCAGCCAGAAGTGGAGCTTGCCGAGCTTCTCGTTGTATTGCCGGCCGGTCATCTTCGGGAACCAGTAGTAGATGCCCGCAAAGATCGTGAACAGCGAGCCGCCGAAGAGCACGTAGTGGATGTGGGCGACGACGAAGTACGTGTCGCTGACGTGGATGTCGATCGGCACCGCACCGAGGTAGATTCCCGAGAGGCCGCCGATCACGAACATCGAGACGAAGCCGACGGCCCAGAGCATCGGTGTGGCGAAGTTGAGCTTGCCCTCCCAGATCGTCGCTAGCCAGGAGAACACCTTGATCCCGGTCGGGACGGCGATCATCAGCGTCGTGATCATCATCGGCACGCGAAGCCATGGCGCCATCCCGGAGACGAACATGTGGTGCGCCCAGACCGAGAAGCCCAGCACGAGGATCGCCAGCAACGACAGGGCCATCAGGCGGTAGCCGAAGATCGGCTTACGGCTCATCGTCGATATCACCTCGGAGGCGATGCCGAAGCCGGGCAGCATCATGATGTACACCGCCGGGTGCGAGTAGAACCAGAAGATGTGCTGGTACCCGAGTGGGTAGCCGCCGCCCGCGACGTCGAAGAAGTGTGTGTGCATGACGCGGTCGAACATGACGAAGAACTGCGAGCCTGCGATGAACGGCGT
>JBKPTB010000051.1:0-14275 GCA_046735315.1 Actinomycetota bacterium | reverse complement strand
GTTGATTACCCACGTGTTACTCACCCGTTCGCCGCTGTCCCCAGGCCCGAAGGCCTGGTTCTCGCTCGACTTGCATGTGTTAAGCGCGCCGCCAGCGTTCGTCCTGAGCCAGGATCAAACTCTCCGTGAAGAATGATTGCCAGCCGAAAATGGCCGGCGATCTTTTCACTTTGAGCTTGTGCTCAAAGTCCAGCTTCGTCATCGCCGCGCCGGCGAAGCCGGTGCGGCTCAGAAACGGCGTCGCAAGCGACGCCTTCGGAGCTGTGACAGGTTGTTCGTTTCCCCACCCTCCGCGAACGGTTGGTGAGGTCTCGACGTAGAACGCTGCTGAGTTTTCAAAGACCGTCGCTCGGAGACCGGCGTAAAAAAACCTCCGACTCGCGCCAGAGGCCCAGGGAAGCTCGGAGACTTTCGTCGTATCCGTTGCGTCCTGAGGGCGCTCCAGTGTCGAGGTACAGGGACTTTCCTACACCGCCCTATCGGGCAGCCGGTGCATGATAGCAGCGATCAGTACCCGGTCAAGCGCGGGAAAACCGCATGAACCGACGCTTTCCGGCCTGGACGAGGGCGCCCTCGAGCCTGGCCCTCGGCACGTCGAGCTCAGTCAGCGGCTCGCCGTCCACCTTGACCCCGCCCTGGCCGATGAGCCGCCTCGCCTCGCTGGTCGAGCCGAGCCCGAAGTGCTCGACGAGCAGGGCCGGCAGGTGGACCGGATCGAGGTTCGGCAGCGGAACCTCCGCCACGTCGTCCGGCGCCTGGTGCTCACGAACGACGCGGGTGAAGTGCTCCTCGGCGGCAGCAGCCGCGGCGGCACCGTGCGCACGCTCGACGATGAACCTCGCCAGCGCGAGCTTGGCCTGCATCGGATCGCCGGTCGGTGGATCCTGCTCCATCACGAGCCGGTAGTAGTCCGGCAACAACTCGTCGGGGAGACGCATCGCCTTACCGAACTGCTCGTTCGGATCCTCGACGAGCGCGATGTAGTTCCCCTTCGACCCGCTCATCTTCGTCCCATCCCAGGACTCGATCAGCGGAGTCGTGAGCACGACCTGCGGCTCGAGCCCGTAGGCCTGCATCACGTCGCGACCGGTGAGGAGGTTGTAGAGCTGGTCCGTGCCGCCGAGCTCGACGTCTGCTTCTATCGCGACCGAGTCGTAGGCCTGCATGAGCGGGTACAGGAGCTCGGACACGGAGATGGCCTGCTGTGCAGCGAAGCGCTTTGCGAAGTCGTCGCGCTCGAGGATGCGTGCGACCGTGACAGCTCGTGTCAACCGGAGCACTTCCGCGAAGTCGACCTTCGACAGCCACTCGCCGTTGAAGCGCACCTCCGTACGCTCGGGATCGACGATCGTGTAGGCGGACTCGAAGAAGCGTGCCGCCATGCGATCGATCTCCTCCGGGGGAATGATCGGCCGCTCGGCCGAGGCGCCGGAAGGATCGCCGATCCGCGACGTGTAGTCGCCGACGATCAGGACGCCGACATGGCCGGCATCCTGGAAGGCGCGCATGCGCTGGAGCGGAATGCCGTTGCCGAGCGTTATGTGAGGCGCCGTGACGTCGATTCCCAGCTTCACGCGCAAAGGACGGCCGAGTTCCAGCTTCCGCTCCAGCTCGCCCTCCGGCAGGACGTCGACCGCGTTCCGCGTGAGATCGGCGACGTCCATCGAGCCGAGTCTATTGGCGGACTGGCGTGTCCAGGTTCTCGATCTCGATCGGGTCGAACTCGTCGGCCAGCTCGAAACCCGAGACTTGCGCCACGAACGAGAGGTGTGCCTCAGTTGCGCGCTTCACGTTCTCTGCCTTGCGAAAACCGTGGCCCTCTCCTTCGAAGGCGATGTACGCGTACGGAATTCCCCGCCGCCTCAGCGCCTCGACGATCACCTCGGACTGGGACGGCGGCACGACCTTGTCGTCCAGGCCCTGAAGCAGCAGCAAGGGCCTCGAGATCGAGTCCGCGTGTGCGATCGGCGAGCGCTCACGATAGAGATCCATTGCAGCCGGCCATGGCCCGACGAGGTACTCGTCGTAGTGCGACTCGAACTTGTGCGTGTCGTCGTGGAACGTGACGAGATCGGCGACGCCGAAGTAGGACACGCCCGACGCAAACTCGTCGCGCACCGCCATTGCCATCAGGGTCGTGTATCCGCCCGCACTTCCTCCTGTGACCTGGACGCGCCCAGGGTCGATGACTCCCCGTTCGGCCAGATGACGCACTGCCGCCGCGCTGTCCTCGACGTCCACCTCGCCCCACCGGCCGCGCAGGCGGTCGCGGTACTCCCGGCCGTAACCCGTGCTGCCACCGTAGTTGAGGTCGACGACGGCGATGCCCCGGCTCGTGAAGAGCTGGATCGACAGCTCGAGGGCGTTCGCAACGTGGGCCGTGGGGCCGCCGTGGACGTGGACGAGGAGCGGCGGAAGCTCGTCCTCCGGGCCTGAGTACTCCCGATTCGTGGGCGGGTAGTAGAAGCCGTGGGAGGTCAGCCCGTCGGTTCCTTCGAAGTCGATGGCCTCCCCGACCGACACGTAACCGGGATCCAGCTCGAGCTCCGTCGAGCGGCGCACCACCTGGCGGCTGCCCTCCTGCAGGTCGAGCTCGACCACCTCCGGCCGCTGCGTCGGCGACGCGCCGGCGAAGACGAGACGGGTCCCGATGCTCCTCAGTGACGGTGTGTACACGGAGTACGGAAGATCGAGACGCTCGAGATGCCCGCTCTTCGGATCGAGCACCTCGAGCCCGTCGATCGCCGCGCGTGTGAACAGGCAGGCGATTCGTCCGTCCCCAAGAAACGCATACCTCGTGAGGTCGAAGACCCACTGCGGATAGCCCAGCTCGGCCTCTTCGTTCGTGAGAGCCTGCACCTCGCCCGCACGCTCGACATAGAGGTTCGACCAGCCGGTCCGATCGGAGACGAAGTACAGGTCGCCCTCTGCGGTCCACTCGGGCTGGAAGATCGATTCCTCCTCGGAGCCTGCGATCCGCCGGCCGTTCGAGAGCGATCCATCGGAGGCAAGATCGCCGACGCAGAGATCGGTGCCCTCGAACGGCATGTGAGGGTGATCCCAAGCCAACCAGGCCAGTCGCGCGCCGTCGGGGCTCGGGCGGGGAGCGGCAAAGAAGTCACGTCCGGCGGCGATCACGCGTGGATCGGACGATCCGTCGGCCGGCAGGACGACGAGCTCGTTCGTCGGCTCACCCTCGCCATGGGTCTCCCGGACGCAGACGATCAGGCGACCATCGGCGAAGACCCTGCCGTCTGCGTACCGCAGCGCGTGGGGCTCGGGCGATTCAGGTGTGATCGGCCGAGGCTCCGCGCCCGGCCGGTCGATGCGATAGAGACGGCTGTCCTCGAAGCTGGAGCAGAAGACGACATCTCCTTCGCGGAACCAGGCTCCGCCTCCATACTCGTGTACACGCGTCCGGACGTTGAAGTCCGGCGGCACGACGTCGACGGGCTCGCCGCCGAGCGGTTTGTAAACCAGCGCGGTACGCCCCTTCTCATCGGGGCGACTCTCGGTCCAGTAGATGCCGTCCTCGCTGACGTCGATATAGCCAAACTGGACTCCGCCCTCGGTCGACGCGAGCTCTGACGTGATCGGCGAGGCCCAGGAGCCGTACGGCGCGATGGTTGCCACGGCGTGCAACGTATCGAACTAGAAGACGTACGGGACGAGCCCTTGCGCGCCAAGCGCGTACCAAACTCCGAACGCGAGGCTAGCCGTACCCAGCGCCGGGGCGAGAAGCTGGAAGGAGCGACGCGCCGGAGCGCTCGCCAGAACCAACCCGAAACCCGTCGACAACGCGGCCATCGAGAGCGCCGTGCACGCGGCGAAGACCGCGAGGGCGGCGATCGCCAAGGGCCGACTGTGGATAGTCGCCAGGAGCAGCAGTCCGACGCCGGCCGTTCCGCCCATGCCGTGGACGAGCCCGATTCCATACGCCTGCAAGCCGGTTCTTGCCCGCCTGTGCACGTGGAACCCCCGGTGGGCGTAGAAGCCCCGCCGCCAGCGGGACAGCAGTAGGAGTGACAGCAGCACGATCATGAAGCCGACCGTTGTCTCGACAGCCTGCTGGACGACCGCGGGGAGGTACGCGCTGTACAGCACGACGGGCAAGCCGAATGCGAACAGGGAAGTCGCGTGGCCCAGCCCCCAGCTGAACCCGAGTCGCGCTGCACGCTGCGCTGCTCTGTCTCTTCCTGACGCGATCATCGTCGTGACCGCTGCAAGGTGGTCCGGATCGCTCGCATGACGGAGACCGAGCAGCATCGACACACCCACCACGATCAGCAGCGTCGTACCGTTCGAGAAGGACGCGATGCGGTCGTCGAGGCCGAACATGGCGCTAACTGACGCCCGGGAGGGCGTGGACGGTCATGAGCACGCCGGCAACCAGAATCACGCACGCGCTCGCAGTTGGCAGCAGGCGGACGACCCGTCCGTGGAAGTTAACGCGGCGAAAGGCGCTGCGCGCAACCACGGCGACGAGCCCGATTCCCGTGATCGTCAGGGCCAATCCGGCGCTGAACGAGACGACGAGCAGGAGCCCGAACGCCACACGGTGGAGCGAGATCGCAGCGAGGAGGACGACGAGCGCCGACGGACAGGGGAGCAGGCCGCCCGAGATGCCGACTGCGACCAGCGAGCGGCGAGTCAGGCCGGCCGGTGCGTGGTCATGGTCGTGATGCCCGTGCGCCTGCGAACGGCGATGACGCCAGCGCGAGCGCAACACCGACGCCCCGATCGTCACGACCAGCATGCCGGAGACGAGGTTGAGCCAGGGGTAGAGCCGATCGGGTACGACGAACTGTGAGAGCAGGAGCGTGACTGCGCCGAGCGCGAACACTCCGACCGTGTGCGTGAGCGTGACGATCAGACCGAGGAGCGCCGCGTGCCGGGGAGTCCCGCGCTGGCCGACGAGATACGCAGTGACGATCGTCTTGCCGTGACCGGGAGAGAGCGCGTGCGCCATGCCCCAGAACAGCGCTGCACCGATCGACGCGAGGATCACCCAGAACCCCAGCCGCTCGTGCTGAACGAGGGACGCAAAGCGCGAATCGGCGACTCGGTCCGGCGCCTGCAGGCCCGCCCGGCCCGACACGTGCGGACGTGTCCCAGGGACTGTCCCTGGGACAAGTCGGGTCTGGACCTGCGTGACATCGAGCGGGCTCGACAGCAGGTCCTTCGGATATGCGCGGAGCTCGTCGCTCTTGCTGCGGGCTCCGCCGATCACGATCTCCTTCCAGCCGATGCGGTTCGCGTAGTTCGTATCGCGGTACGTCACTCCGCTCGGGCCGGCGAGCTTTGGTCCACGCAACACCGCCTCGAGCCGCGTTGTCTTCAGGCCGCCGGCGCCGGGGGGATGCGCGAGGGCCGTCTCGATCGGCACGAGGCGCGCGTGGCGGCCGTTCAGCGTCAGTCGGGCGCCCCGCGCGAGTCGCTGCGCGTACGCCTGCGCGTCGATCCGCCCCGCCTGGAACGTGGGGATCTCCGCGAGATCGAGCACGTAGAGCACGTACACACGAGGACCCGCGACCTCCACACGGCTGAAGCGGTTGATCGTGAAGTTGCCAAGCGGATGCGCAGAGGCGGCTATCGGAAACGCGAGCGCCGCAACGACCGCCGCGAGAAACACGTACCGCCTCATGCTGCGTACCGCCTTGCGGCGGGAGCCCAGAAGACGGAGAAATGTGGGTTGAGCGCAAGCGCTCGGCGGAACCAGCGCTTGGACTCTTCTCGGTGGCCGAGGCAACGCTCCACCATGCCGCGATGGAAGAGCTTCGTCGCGTCTTGCGTCCCGAGCCGCAACGCTCGCTCCGAGTACGGCAACGCCTCTTCGCAACGCCTGTTACGGGTCAGCGCCCACGCCAGCGCGTCGTCGCCGTCGATCGACGGGCGGTCGGCTCGGGCAGCTTGCGCGAGTCGCAAGGCCTCGGGCAGACGGATCGCATGGTCGACGTCGAACAGCGCGGTCTCGAGGTCTGTCTTGACGCCGTTGGCACGCAGCAACCGCCGGATCGCCCCGATCAGCGCGTACTGTCTTCGCGCCGCCGCATCGTCGCCGGTCACGCGATACAGGTCGCCGAGTGAGGCGACGAACTGCGGCAGAGGAATTCCTTCGACCGCGCGCGACTCGAGGGCGATCGCCCGTCGCGCATTTCCTCTGGCCGCCTCGACCTGCGCCAGACCGTCGAGCGCGTAGACGTAGCCACGTACGGCGAGGGCGTTGCGATACTCGCGCGCCGCCCCCACGAGTCGACCTTGCGACCAGAACAGCTTCCCGAGCTGGGTGTGTGACCACGCGAGCGCTTCGGGTTGACCGACGGCGGCGTCGATCGCAAGCCGCATGGCCGCGGCGGCACCACGGATGTCGCCGATCAGCTCACGAGCGTAGGAGACGCGGGCATACGAGGAGAGGCTCGGCTTGAGCGCCACCATCCGGTCGAACGTCGCGAACGCCTGCCGGTAGCGACCGAGCTCGAGCAGAGCATCGCCGAGCACGCCGTAGCCTCGTGCCGTCGACGGCGAGAGCTGAACGGCGCGACGTCCGAGGACGAGGGCTTCCCGGAAGCGATGGCGTGAAAGGGCAAGCGCGCCGAGGCCACTCGTGGCCAGGAGATCGTTCGGCGCATAGTGGAGGGCGCGCGTCAGGACGCCTGCCGACTTCGTGTAGTACGTCGGATCGCCGGTCTCCCGCGCCCGTTGCTCGTAGGCGAGCCCGAGCAGGCCGAGCCCCCGCGGGTCGCGTGGGTGATCCCGGACCTGCGCTTGCAGCCGCGGCAGCAAGGCGGTGTCGGTCTCCGCCAGACCCGAGGCAAGTGGGACGGCGGCGGCCTCTCTCGACCCAGCTCCGGTCAGCACGCCGCCGAGGAGGAGGGCGGCGGCGGTCAGCGCCGCCGCCGCTCCGCCGAGAAGAAGCCGCTTCGCCGTCATTACGGCTTCTGCAGCCCCTTCGTGTTGTCGAAGCCGCTGAAGGGGTCGGCCTGATACGGGAACGCTGTCTGATAGGGGACATCGTTCGCGTCGACACCGTCGCCGAGTGGCAGGCTGTGTCCGATCAGGGCACCGCCGACCGCGCGCTCCGAGATGTCGATGACGTCGTCCTCCAGTCGCCGGCCGTTCGGGTAGCCGGCGAGGTCGCCGCCCAGAACGCCGAGGCGGTTCCCGTGCCCTACTGCGGCCGTCGGGGCGATCGCCAGGTTCAGCCTGATCTCGTCGGCGAGTGTGTTACCGGTGAAGTTGAGGTTCGGCTCCTTCAGCCCGGTGAGCAGGACGGACACGAGGTCCGTGCGGCCGGTCTCCTGGAACGGACCGAACTGCGGATAGAGCTGGTTCAGCAGCTTCGCGAGGATCGGGCTCGAGTAGTACTGCTCGAACTGCTTGTCCTTGTCGGGCGTGCTCGCGTTCCATTTGTCCTTCAACTCTGTCGGGATGAGCAGCTCGTTGATGAGCGGTTCACCGAGACGGGACACCTGCACCCAACGCGACGAGCGTTGGGTCCTCCGGCCCTTCACCTCGACGGTCACCTTCGGCCGCTCCGCCGCGGCCCAGACGCCGACGACGTGGTTACCGCCGTTGTCGAGCTGTGACAGGGGGACCTGAATGGAGATCGTGTGCACCGCGTAGCCGGCAAAGAAGTCCTTGCCGCCGCCGTTGGCGCCGGTGCCGCTGCGAATCGCCACGAGGTCGAACGCCGCACCGATGTCACCGAAGAAACCGTCGTCACGTTGGCCGGCGAAGACCTTCGAACCATCACTCAGGTCGTGGACGCCCGCCATGGCAAGCGCGTGGTAGTTCGGGGTCGAGCGCGGGCCGATGTTGTCGGGCGGAGTCAGCAGGCCGTTGCCGACGACCTTGCTCGAGTTGCCCTCCAGCCGAGTGACCGTGTAGGTCTGCTGTGTGTTCTGCAGGAAGGCGACCGGCTTCTGGTTCTTGAAGGCGAACCGCCACGTGATGTCCGGCTTGCCGTCGCCGTTCTTGTCGGCGTACAGCACGTACCGGGCAGAAGGCGAGAACGTGTACCAGTTCGGTCCGGCCGCCGGATCCTCGCCCGGGATGTAGTTGGCGATGATCGTGACGGTGTCCGGCCGGTCCGGGCTCCGGAACGCATAGGTGTCGGTGTTGTCTGCGGAGGGATCCTCCGAGATCAACGGCGCTTCCCGGTGGCTCGAAGCCTGGGCCGCGGACGGGCTTCCGCCGCGCGACGTGAACGCCACGAGCAGCGCCCCTACGGCCGCGGCCCCCAGGAGTAGGAGTGCCAGCTTGCGCATCGTCGGATTGCTCCTTTCGGACGGCCGGTCGGGGTCTCGAAGTGGCCGTCGCATCGGGCCTGGTTCGACCCCCGCGCCGAATCGGTTCGGACCGAACCGGAACGCCGCTCTGGTCGAATCAGCGCCGATGGGCAAGACTCCTCGGCTGATGCCGCGATCCTTCGCGCACCTCTCCGACGAAGCCGTGGTGGCGATGCTGGCCCGGTCGGACGAGTCGGCGCTCGCCGAGCTCTATGACCGCTTCGGTCGGCTCGCCTACGGACTGGCCTTGCGCGTTCTGCGGGACGAGAAGCTTGCGGAGGACGCCGTCCAGGAAGCGTTCCTCGCCGCCTGGCGCAATGCCGACCGCTTCATGCCCGAGCGCGGTCGTGCGGGCACGTGGCTTTTGACGCTCGTTCACCGCCGCGCCGTCGATCTCGTGCGACGCGAGGACCGAAGGCGCGCCGAGCCGCTTCGCGAAGGCTTCGAGCCCGCCGCGGCGGAGTCCGCCGAAGACGATGCGTGGCTTCGCATCGAACGCGAACGAGTGCAGCTCGCGTTGAAGAGGCTTCCGGACCAACAGCGGGAAGCGCTCGAGCTCGCCTACTACGGCGGCTTCACGCAGTCGGAGCTCGCCGAAAGGCTCGGAGAGCCCGTCGGTACGATCAAGAGCAGGATGTTCACCGGCCTCGCGCGACTGCGCGAGCTGCTGGCGGAACCGAGACCCGGAGAGACGGCATGGAAGCCGACGCCCTACACGACCTGACTGCTGCCTACGCGCTCGACGCTCTCGATTCTGAGGACGCGCGCAGGTACGAGGCGCACCTCGCGCGTTGTGAGCGCTGCCAGGGCGAGCTCGCCTCGCTCTCCGAGTCGGCGAGCGCACTGGCGTACGCGACCGATGCACCCGCCCCACCGGCGGATCTTCGCTCCCGCATCCTCGAGCAGGCGCGATCCGAGCGCCCGAACGTCGTGCCGCTGCGACCGCGTTGGGTCAAGCCCTTCGTTGCGGTTGCGGCGGTGGCGGTGTGCGCGGCGGTCGCGCTCGGAATCTGGGCGGCCGCGCTCTCCAGCAAGCTCGACCGGCGAGACGCCGAGCTCAAACGCCAGCAGCAGGTCGCGCGGATTCTGGCTCAGCCGGGTTCTCGCAAGATCTCCTTCTCACGCGGAACGCTCGTCGTTGCACGAGACGGGGACGGCGCGCTCGTCCTGAACAGGCTCGCGCCGGCCGGCGCGGGCCGAACGTACGAGGCCTGGGTCGCCGACCACGGTGCGCCACAACCCGCGGGGCTCTTTGCGGGCGGAAGTGCAGTCGCCGTTCCACTCGAGCGGCCCGTTCGCCAGGGCGCGACGGTCATGGTCACGGAGGAAAAGGCCGGCGGCTCGGCGACCCCCACGCAGTCGCCGTTCGTGATCGTGAGGAACGCCTAACGGAGCTGAGTGCCCGTCCAGGCACTCTCCGCCGGAATCGGCAAGAGCACCTGAACGGGCACTAAACTCCACCGCTTGCTTCGCCGTAGACGCAGCACCCCGCCGTCAGGCTCCAACGGGCGACGGCGGAGGATTCGCAAGCTCCGCCTCTCGGCTCTCCTTCTCATCCTCTTTCTGCTCGGGACCGGGGCATTCACGTTCGGGCTGATCACGGCCGTTGCGGGACAGATCCCGAATTGCGATCCGACCCGCGTGCCGCGCGAAGTCGACGGGCACATCTACGCGAACGACGGACACACGATCCTCGCAACCCTGCGCGGTTCCGAGAGCCGCATCCTCGTCAGTACGGCCGACATCGCGCCGATCATGCAACAGGCAATCGTCGCGGTCGAGGACAAGCGCTTCTACGAGCATCGCGGCGTCGACCTCCGCGGCATCGGGCGGGCCGTGTGGGCCGACATCACGAGCAAGAAGGTGGTGCAGGGCGGCTCGACGATCACGCAGCAGTTCGTCAAGAACTCGTGCGTCACGACCGCACGTACCATCAGCCGCAAGCTCAAGGAGGCGGCGCTCGCCTGGCAGCTCGAGCAGCGCTGGAACAAGCAGCGCATCCTCACGGCGTACCTCAACACGATCTACTTCGGTAACGGCGCGTACGGCATCCAGCGTGCAGCCCAGACGTACTTCAACACCAGCGCAGCGAAGCTGACGCTGCCTCAGGCGGCCCTCCTCGCCGGGATTCCGGCCGATCCGACGCGGTTCGACCCGGTCACCAACCCGCTGACCGCGCGGGCGCGCCGACTAGAGGTGCTGAAGGCGATGTTCTCGCAGAACGAGATCTCGAAACCCGACTTGGTCCGCGCCGACGCCGCGCCTCTGCCGAAAGCGGCGGACGTACATCTGCCGGGAATCGAAGGCCCGGCGCCCTTCTTCGTCAACTACGTCAAGCAGCAGCTGATCGAGAGATACGGGACAAGGAAGGTCTTCGGGGGCGGCCTCGACGTCCAGTCCACGATCGACCTCGGACTTCAGAAGCTGGCTCGGCACGCGATCGAAAGCGTCCTCAAGGAGCCGAACGGCCCATCGGCCGCGCTCGTGGCGATCCGGCCGACCACGGGCGAGATCCTCGCCATGTACGGAGGCGACAACTTCCGGCAGAGCCAGTTCAACCTCGCCGTGCAGGGAGAGCGTCAGGCCGGCTCCTCCTTCAAGCCCTTCGTGCTCGCGACGGCGCT
Organism: Actinomycetota bacterium; assembly: GCA_046735315.1. GTDB lineage: Bacteria > Actinomycetota > Thermoleophilia > Gaiellales > Gaiellaceae > 3-1-20CM-4-69-9. The sequence goes on along the minus strand of JBKPTB010000051.1, from coordinate 3,363 downwards.
ACGTCAGGGCGTCGCACCGTCCACGACGTTCCCGTCCCGGCCCGTCTCGATCTTCATCGGCGACAAGTACTGGGTCGTCCACAACTACGAGAACGACTACATGGGGTCGGCCGACCTGGCGACGGCGACGATCGTGTCCGACAACAGCGTCTTCGCTCAATTGACCCGCCTCGTTGGGCCGGGGAACGTGGCGCGCACCGCGCGAGCGCTCGGAATCACACGTCACCTCAATCCGTACTTCGCGATCGGGCTCGGGGCGGATCCGGTGAGCCCGCTGGAAATGGCCCGCGCGTTCTCGACGTTCGCGAACGACGGTCGCCGAGTCGACGGTTCGACGTTCGGGAACAGGCCGCGGGCGATTGCGCGCGTCGCCAACGCGCAAGGGCGGACCGTCGACGTCAACCGTCCACTCCAGCACCCGGTGCTGACGCACGACGAGGACGCGCTGCTCACGAGCATCCTCGAAGGAGTCGTGCGATCGGGGACCGGGAAGAACGCGAGCCTCCGCGACCGAGCCGTCGCCGGGAAGACCGGCACGACCGAGAACTACGGCGACGCCTGGTTCGTCGGCTACACCCCGCAACTCGCGACCGCGGTGTGGGTCGGCTACCCGAACAAGCTGAAGCCGATGCTGACCGAATTCCACGGACAGGCGGTCGCCGGTGGCACGTTCCCGGCAGAGATCTGGCGCGCATTCATGCAGCCGGCGCTCGCGGGTACCCCGGCCGAGCCGTTCCCGACGTACTCGTACCAATACTCCACTGCGAAACGCGTCGTCTGGCGCGACGGAACCCTGCAGCTGGACAACGGCCATTGCCGGAACACGGAGCTCGTCTCGTACTTCACGGGGCGCGGACCCGCGCACACCGCCACCTGCAAACCGAACGAGGTAGACATCCCACGTGTCGTCGGCATGACCTTGACTCGCGCGAAGCTCAGACTCGGCGAGCAACCGCTGACCGCGAACATCGTCTACAAGCCGGCGCAGTCGAAGCAGCGAGTCGACATCGTCCTCGACCAGTTTCCGCGAAGAGGCCGTCTCTCGTCGTGGGACAAGGTCACGCTCGTGCTCGCGAAGCCGCTGCACGGCGTCGTCCCCCGAGTGGTCGGGCTCTCGCTCCCCGACGCGCGCCGCCGCCTTCGCGCGAAGGGCCTGATCCCGGCGGTGGACCGCTTCGCCGACGGGCGCTCGGGCCGCGTCGTCGCGCAGATGCCGGTCGCCGGAGTGGCCGCCTCGCCGCACCTGCAGGTCAAGCTGGTCATAGGGCGCGGCTGAGGTAGCGCGAGCCGGCGAGCCCGTAGCGCCACGGCAGCTCCGTCGCGCGCGTGATGCCGATCCGCGGACCCGTCACGATCTCCGGCACTTCACCGCGCTCCTCGAGACGGAAGGGCGGAAGGTCGAGCGCCAGGCCGTCCTGCTCGCGCGTGATGGCGAGCGCCTGGCAGAGCTTCCCCGGGCCCGAGCAGAGAGCGCGTTCGTCGCTCACCCCGCGGCGCCGGCGCTGTTCCTCCAGACCCGCGGTCGGCTCGAGTGCGCGGATCAGCGCCGCCTGCGGAACGCCTTCCTCGGCGCAGACGAGGTTCAGGCACCAATGGATCCCGTACGAGCGGTAGACGTACGCCTGGCCGGCCGGTCCGAACATGGCCGCGTTGCGCGGGGTGCGACCGCCGTGGGCGTGGCTCGCCGGATCCTCCTGGTCGTACGCCTCGACCTCGACGATTCGGCCGCCGACGCCGTCGACCAGCAGCGTCACGCCGATCAGGTCCGGGGCGACCTCGTGGACGCTGCGGGCGAAGAAGTCACGTCGCAGCATCGGCGCTGGCTCGGGCGTCGTAGCGGACGAGCGCCGGAAACGCGAACGCGAGCAGGACGCACCCGGCCACACATGCGACACCGCCCGAGACGATCGAAAACCGCAGGCTCGTCGCCGACGCGAGTGCGCCCGCCTCGAGGTTGCCGATCGACGGGGCCGCGGCCACCTGCATGAACTCGATGCCGGAGACGCGACCGAGCATCTCCTTCTTCGTTATCCGGTAGAGCATCACCGAGCGAAGGATCGCGCTGATCTGATCTCCGAGGCCGGCGAGCCCGAGGAGGAGCAGTGCAACCCAGAACTGCTGCGCGAATCCGAAGGCGGCAATCGCCAGTCCCCAGAGCGACGCCGCGAGCACCACGCCCAGCCCCTGGCGACGAATGTGGCGCAGCGGGCCCGAGAGCAGCGACACCAGAAGGGCACCGGCGGCAGGCGCCATGTAGAGGTAGCCGACGAGCGCGGGATCGCCGAAGCGATGGGCGGCCATCGCCGGGAAGAGCGCACTCGGCATCCCGAAGATCATCGCGTTCGTGTCGACGAGGAAGAAGCCGAGGATCACCGGCTGTCTGCGCACGTAGCGGAACCCGGCGACGATCGACGACCAGCTCGGTCGTTCCGCATCCTCGGTCGCCACCAGGCGAGGCAGCAGCGCGACGGCCACGATCGCACCCGCGTACGAGAGCGAGTCCCCGAGATAGATCCACTTGAGGTCGAGGAACTTGATCAGGATGGCCGCAAGGGCGGGCCCGCCCACGGCCCCGAACTGCGAGGTGACGCTGTTCAGCGCCGACGCTGGGATGAAGTGTTCCTCCTGGACGAGCTGCGGCGTCATCGAGCGCTGCGCGCCCACTCCGAGACTGAAGGAGGAGGAGATGACGAGCTGAGCGAGGTACAGCGGCCAGACGCGCGGGTGACCAAGCGCAGCGTTCGCAGCGAGCCCGAGGCTTCCCGCGGTCATGCCGATCTGCTGTACGAGCATCACCCGACGCCGGTCGAAGGCGTCCGCGAGCGCACCGCCGATCACGGTCAGGGTCAGGAGCGGAACGAGATGCGTGAGCGAGATGAGTCCGACGGCGAGGGTGGAGCCGGTCAGCTGGTACATCTGGTACGCGAGTGCGACCTCGGCGATCTCGGTGCCGACGAACGACACTCCCTGCGCGAACCAGAGCCGCCGGAAGGCGGCGGACCGGCGGAGTGGCGTGATGTCGAGGGCGAAGCGGGACGCGGTCTGACGCCAGCCGCGCCGTTCCGCGGCGGGCACCCCGGGCTCGTCGGTCAAAACAGCTTGGACTCGTCCGGAGTGGACGTCGCCTCGAGCAGCCGGCGGGCACGCCGGCCCAGGTCGTTCAGGTCGACTCGCCCCTTTTCGGTCTGCTCGGCGATACGCTCAGCGAGGTCGAGAGCCTGGTCGACGATCGCGGAGCGGGCAGTCGTGTCGTGGCCCATGTCGTAGAGGATCGTCCGCTCCGTGCGCGAGGCGACGATCGGCTCGTCGACGCCCTCGATCCAGACACGGGTGCGACGGCCGTGTCCGCGCTCCCCTTCGGAC
>JBKPTB010000050.1:0-5605 GCA_046735315.1 Actinomycetota bacterium | reverse complement strand
CGTCGTTACCGGCGCCGCCGTAGACGACGTCGTTGCCCGGACCGCCGCGGGCTACGTCGTTGCCGCGTCCTGCATACACGACGTCGTTGCCGTCATGCGCACGGATGACGTCGTTGCCGCCTCTCGCGTAGACGATGTCGGGCCCCGACGTGCCGTTGAGATTGTCGGGACCGTCCGTGCCGCGGATGAGATCGAGGCTCGCTGCCGATGCCGCAGCGGCGAGCAAGAGCCCTGCGACGACCGCTGGAAGGACCAGCTTCGCTTTCAACGTGCACCTCCGCATCTTGAAGGGCCGGTTGACGCGCTCGTTATGCCAGCTGCGTATGTGGACCGCGTGATCCCTGCGTAAGCGCGCGTCACGCGTCCGTAAACGCGTGTAAAGCGTCGTGCTCGTTCGCAGGCTCAAGCAGCGGGAGACGAAGGGTGAACGCCGTACCGCTCGCCGAGCTCGCGACGGCGACGTCACCACCCATTGCAAGCGCGAGCTCGCGCACGATCGCGAGCCCGAGACCGGTGCCTACCGGACGGTGGCCGTTGTAACGCCGGTACAGGAAGAAGCGATCGAACGCACGCGGAACCTCGTCGGGCGCGATGCCTGGGCCCGTGTCCCTCACCGTCAGCTCGCCGGCAGCGGCGGCCAGCGTGACCGTGCCGCCAGACGGCGTACAGCGCAACGCGTTCTCGATGAGATTCGACACCGCCTGCAACAGGCGGTCGCGATCGGCCAGCGCCGGAACGGGCTCGCCGTGCTTTTGAACGTGTAAGCGGACGCCGAGCTCGTGCGCACGTGCAGAGTGGCGCATCGCGCTCTCGCGAGCGATCTCCGCGAGATCGACGGGCTCGGGGAGGATGTCGAAACGTCTCTGGTCGAGTCGCGCGAGGTTGATGACGTCCGTGATCAGTCGTTCGAGTCGTGCCGCCTCCGTCCGGATCACCTTCCCGGCGCGCTCGGGCGTCAAGACACCTTCGTCGAGCGCTTCCGAGTAGCCGCGGATCGTTGTCAGGGGCGTCTTCAGCTCGTGGCTCACCGATAACAGGAACGAGCGCTCTGCGCTTCGCGCCCGTGCCAGCTGCATCGCCATCGTGTTGAACGACTGTGCGAGACCGCGGAGCTCGCGAGAACCACCTAGCGGAAGCGGCTCCGGGTCATCGCCCTCCGCAAGCCGTCTGCTCGCGTGCGCGACGCGTAGAACGGGACGCGAGATGCTGCGCGCGAGAAGCGCCGCACCACCCGCAGCGAGAATGCAGCCGAGGATGCCGGCAGCGGCAAGGGCTATCCAGAAAGGCCTGCTCTCCGCGCGCACCGAGCTCGCAGTGCGTAGGAGCACGACCACGTCGGTGCCGCTGCGCTTGGTGGCGTAGAGGTAGTTGCGTCCGTTGATCGTGATGCGCCCCGCCGGACGGTCGGGGAGGAGGAGGCGCGCCTGCTTTTGGGGTAGGACCGAGAGGCGCTCGTCCTGGGTAGCGAGGAATCGCCCGAAAGAGCCGGCCGGCGGATGCACCCGCTCGTCCGCCAGCAGTGCAACCTGTCGCCGGAGACCGTCGAAGGCACTTTGCTCGAGCGACCTGCGGACGAGGTACGCGCCGACGAGTAGCGAGAGCGAGACGGCGCCGAGCACAGCGGCGCCGATCGCGAGTCGCAGCCGTGACTGCAGTGAATTCATGTTTGGCCGTCGAGCAGGCGGTAGCCGACACCCCGGACGGTGTGGATGAGGGCTGGACGTCCGAGCTTCTTGCGCAGTTGGGCGACATGAACATCGACCGTGCGTGTGCCACCGGCGAACGAGAGTCCCCAGACGCGATCGAGGAGCCGGTCGCGGGTCACGACGTTCCCAGCGTTACGTGCAAGCTCTGCGAGCAGCTCGAACTCGAGCGTGCGCAATGCGAGCGGCGAGCCCGCGAATGTCGCGCTACGCGTGCGCAGGTCAATACGCAACTCGTCCACGTCGATGACATGCGACTCCGAGGGCCCGGGGTCGGCCCTTCGGAGGACCGCGCGGACTCGCGCCACGAGCTCGCGCGGCGAGAACGGCTTGGTGAGGTAGTCGTCCGCGCCGAGCTCGAGGCCGATGACCCGGTCCGCTTCGTCGTCGCGAGCGGTGAGGATCAAGATGGGGACGTCCCCGTCGCCGCGCAGCCGCCGGCAGAGGTCGAACCCGTCGACGTCGGGCAGCCCGAGGTCGAGCACGACAAAGCGCGGGTGCCGTCGATCGACCGCTTCGAGGCCGCCCTCGCCCGTGCATTCACGTACGACCTCGAAACCGGCCTGCTCCAGGTAGGTGCCTACGAGTGCGCTGATCGCCTCGTCGTCTTCGATGACGACGGCGACGCCGCTCACGGCCTGATCGCCCTGATTGCGGTCGCGAGCCGCCCGATGTGGTCGACGGCCACTACGTCACCGAGCCGAAGGCGGCGGAGGCGCACGCGGTGGCCGTTCAGCGTGACGACGGTTGCACGGTTGACCCTGAATGCAACCCGGCTTCCGTCGAGCTCGCGGATGGCGATGCGTGGCGGCTGCAGGCGCACGACGATGCCGCGGTCCTCGCTGGCCGCGGCAGCTGGAGCGAGGCGCGCCGGCAGGAGGGCGGCGCAGAACAGCACCAGCCAGAGCCGTCGCATGGCCAGGATCCTGGCCGATCCCCGTCAGCGCAGCGTGTGGTCTATGTAAAGCGGACGTAAAACGCCCGGTGCCGCGACCGGCCGTGTCGACCTTCCGCCAACTGGTTGAGCTCGAGTAGGAGGCGCCGCAGTTGGTCGAAGCGTTTTGGGCCGAGCTGCCGTGCCCTCTTCATTCCGCCACGGTGTACTCGAGAATGAGCCCCACCACGGTGTCCCAGTCCACGGATGCTGGCCAGTCTTCCTCTATGTCGTCCGCCACGTAGTCGAAGGGGTCCGGCATCGCGTTCCTTTCGTCGACTCCTTGTCTCCTTACGTTCGCGGATGCGGCCGGCCGTGTCTTCGAGGTAGGCATCCAAGGTCGTCTCGGGGTTCCCCTACTCTCGGCTTGTGGCTAGCGTGCAAGGCGGTTCCGGCGAATGTGGCTACCCTCGTATCCGTTTCGCTCGGAACCGGCTGGCGAGGCCTCGCGCAAGTCGCTCTCGCGCTTCGGAATTCCGGGTATCCGTTAGCGCCGTTGGCGGCGCGAGTCCGAGCGGAAGCGTGGCGACGAAGTTCGTCAAGCGGTTAGCCCTTCTCCGCGGCGAGCTGGGCGAGCAGTACGAAAACCGCCACTGCGAGCCTGCGCTTCAGTGCCGTCCCCATTGACACCCTTTGTTGTGTGCGTCCTCGCTCTGCGCTCCGCGGACCGGGCAGGTGTAGGGAGCAGGTGGTGAGCTTCATCGCGACTCTCCTTTTCGGTGGAGACCGGAGCGTTGCTCCGCGGGGGAGGCGCGGCATCACGGGCAGCGGGCGTCGTGGGCTGCCGCTGACCACACTCTCGAATTCCGGTCTGCCGGCATGCGGCCGGGCCGGTGACCATGCAGACAGGTGCGCTTGAAGAGTCGCGGTTCAAGTCGACGCCACAGGGCCGCGTGCGGCGTGACCCAAGGCAGTTGGCGCGCGCGGCGTGGCAGCGGCTTGGCAGCGACGGGCGGCAGCGTGCGGTCGCAGGCAAAACTCAAGCGGTTGGAGCGAAAGGAGACGCAATGGCTGAAGTCGACAACGTGGTGGTCGTTCGATTCAGCGAGCCAAGCAAGGCGTACCAGGCGTTGGCCGTGCTGAAGGAGTGTGACGCTGACGGCCGGATCGGGCTCGAGTCCGCAGCGGTCGTGGAACGGACGGCGGACGGCAAGCTGCAGATTCCGGAGGACAGCGACAACGTCGGCCCCGTCGGCGCCGCGAGCGGCTCGCTGACCGGGATGCTCATCGGTGTCCTCGGGGGACCGGTCGGCGTTCTCATTGGTTGGGGTGCCGGCGCCCTGATGGGCGGGGCGTTCGACCTCGATCGCGCCGAGACCTCCGACGAGGCTCTCGGTGTCCTCGGCAGGGCCATTCCGCCGGGATCGACAGCCGTGATCGCCAGCGTGGCGGAGCCGGCCGTCGAGGTGATCGACGGAGAGATGAAGAAGCTCGGCGGCGAGGTGACACGTAGGTCCGCCTCTGAGGTCATGGACGAGCTCGAGGCGTCGGAGGACGCCGCGGCCGCCGCTTCACGTGAGGCGCGTCGAACAGTGCGCCAGGAGCGGAAGGCGAAGGTCAAGGCCGGTTACGACGAGCGCGTCGGAAAGCTGAAGGAGAAGCTCCACGCTTGACGATGCCACGCGCTGATGCTCGCGGTCGGGGGTGCAGTCGCCTCATTTGCGTCTTCCCCCGCCGCGGGCGTGCGCGTTAGCGTGGGTGCGAATGATGGCCGCCGGTCCTTCCGACTGGTGCCGTATCAGGTTCGGGAGGGACGCCACTCCCCAACGCTGGCCGTCATTGCAGGGCGCTCCCAAGACCCCAGGGAGCGCCCTCTCCTTCTTCGGTTCGTTAGGTGAGGCCGCGACGCCGTGCTTCCGCAAGCGCCTCGATCCGCGAATGGGCTCCAAGAGCGCGCAGGAGGTCACGGACATGGTTGCGGACCGTTTCACGACTTAGGTGCAACGACGCCGCGATTTGCCTTGTCGACTGCCCGCTGACGAGCAGCTCGAGCACCTGCTGTTGCCGTGGCGTCAGAGGTGATTCGGCGGGCGCCAAAGGACGAGCACCCGGGCGCAGAACGACGCCGAAAACACCGTGGAAGATGGCATTCCCTTCGATCGGCACGGAGCTGACCTCGACGCGTCGGCGCCGGCCGTCGCGCAGGATCACGTCGATCTCGTAGTCCCTGCCGGTCGCGCCATTACGCATCCGATCGATTTCGGCTGCGACGCGTTCGACGTACTCGGGCGCTACGACGGTCGTGTACAAGTCTCCCGTCCGGTCCCCGAATGCATCTTTCGCGGCGTCGTTGAGCCACACGATTCGCCCGTCCGCGTCGCCGATGAAGCTCGGCACGCTGAGGCGCTGAAACGTCGACTGCAGCATCTCTCGTGCCGCCCTAGGCGGCATGGCCGACCGCCTCGGCCGACGCAATTGCGTCTGGTGGCTCGACTCGCGGGTGGCCATCGTTCTCGCGCATGAACGTTAGCCCGACGATCGTGGTGCTCCACGACCACGCCGGCGTGCTCGAGCTGATCGAGGCCACCCTGCGCGACCGCGGCACGCGCGTGCTGGGCACGCTCGATGCCGTCGAGGCGGCGGAGATCGTTCGCCGCCTGAAGGTCGATCTTCTCGTCATGAGTCCAGGGAATAACCACGTGGCAAGCGATTTGCGGGCGTTGCAGAGCGGCCTTGCGGTTGTCGTCCTGGACGACGAGCCAATGAGGCTCGACGAGATCGCGGATGTCGTGCTTGGCGCTCTTCCGCCGCGTCGGGAATGCTCATGACAGGTCATTGCGTGCGTCTCTAGGACGAGTATCGCGCACAGCCGCGGGCCGATGATAGGGATCTCGGAAGTGGCAGCCAGATGGCAGCGGTGCCGCGCATCTTCCGTCGCATGTCCCGTGCGCTGGGAGTCTCGGAATGAACGCAGCGAACACCGGCTTCATGTTGATAGCGGCGGCGCTGGTCATGCTGATGACACCCG
>JBKPTB010000049.1:0-39740 GCA_046735315.1 Actinomycetota bacterium | reverse complement strand
GGTGTTGGCAGCACACCCGCGACGACCGCATTGCCACCCGCCGACGCAATTCCGCGCGCGAGCGCCTGCTCCAGCACGACTCCCGACGCGCGTGTGTCCCGGCCGACGAAGTTCCGGCCACGGCCGGACCAGATCGTGGCTGCACGACCGAGTCGCTCGACGAGGTCATTCGTCAGATCCTCGCCGACCACGCCACGGACACCGTCCGTCCCGAAATAGCGCCTGGACACGGCGGCGGAGGATAAGTGAGGAAGTGGCCTGTACATTTTTCGTGAGAGGACGCGGGCGTCGCGCCGCCCGCGTCCGTTCGACCGCGCGGAGCGCGGGTCTAAACTAAACCAGGCGCTAAAGGTGGAGCGCGGGTCTAAACTAAACCAAGCGCTAAAGGTGGAGCTTTAGCGCTTGCTGAATTGAGGTGCTTTGCGGGCCTTGTGGAGCCCGGCCTTTTTGCGCTCCACGATCCGGGCGTCACGCGTGAGGAAGCCCGCCCGCTTGAGAGGTGAGCGCAGCTCTGGGTCTGCTTCGACGAGCGCGCGTGCGATGCCATGACGCACTGCTCCCGCCTGACCACTCGGTCCACCGCCGTGTACGCGGACGCGTATGTCGAACGTCCCCTCGACGCCCGCGACCTGAAGCGGCGCGAGTGCGGCCGATCGATGAGCTGCACGCGGGAAGTACTCCTCGATCGTCCGTCCGTTGAACCAGGTCACGCCATCGCCGGGTCTGAGGATCACCCGCGCGACTGAGGTCTTTCGTTTCCCCGTACCGCGGTACTGCGCAATCTGGCTCATCGCTCCTCCCACGTCAGCGGCTGCGGCGCCTGCGGTGCATGCGGATGCTCAGGCCCCGCGTAGATCTTCAGCTTCGTGATCTGCTGCCGGGCGAGGCGATTCTTCGGGAGCATTCCCTTGACCGCCGTGCGAAGCACTTCCTCCGGCCGGCGTTCGAGCTGCTCGCGCAGGGTGCGGCTGCGCAGGCCGCCCGGGTAACCGGAATGGCGGTAGTAGCGCTTCTGGTCGAGCTTGTTGCCCGTCACCCGAATCTTCTCGGCGTTGACGACGACGACGAAGTCGCCGGTGTCGACGTGCGGCGTGTACTCAGGCTTACCCTTGCCGCGCAGCGTGTCGGCGATCCGCGTGGCGAGCCGCCCGAGGGTCTGCCCATCGGCGTCCACGACGTACCAGTGGCGGGCGATCTCGCCCGGTTTCGCGTTGTAGGTCTTCATCTCTCAGCTCGTTTCCCGTCCAAGGGTTCAGCCTGGCCTGGGCGCACAAAAAGCGGACTACGGGCGTCCGCCGGTCGCGAATGCTAGCAGCCCCGCCTCGAATTCGGCCGCGCCCCCATGGGACGGATGTCGAACGTACGGCGCCCCGGTAACCCGCTCGGCGAGCCGGCCGACGGCGAGGACACGACGCCCTCGGGTGAGCTCGTCGAGGAAGGGCCGAGAAGCTTCCACCTCGTCACCGGTGGGTCGCCGATTCGACCTAGGGGTGCCGGGGTGCGTCGGCACGACGTTCCAGCACAGAGCTGGGAGCCCGAGCTCTCTCAAGACGCGCTGGACGATCGTGGCGGTCGCCTCGGCCGGCCCGGTTCCTGTCACCTGGCGCTCGGAGGTGAACGGGATGCCGGAGATACGGGCTCCGCGGTAGCCGGCCGCTTCGCCAACGAGCAAAAGGGTGGCGCCCGCGCGAACCTCGAGGTATTCGTGCAACCGGCGTCGTCGCTCAGTGGCACCATCGCCTTCGCGATAGAAGTTGAATGTCGCTCCGATCCGTGCGGCAGCCAAATGGGCCACGAACCTTTCGCTGTTCACAGCGTCACTATGCTCATGACCGTGAGGGGACGCGTCGCCGCTATCGTCGCGGCCTCCGCCGGGGTTTGCGTTCCGGCCGCACACGCAGCCCCGCCGCAGGGCGTGCAGACGGACGCAGCCTTTGCGGCGAGCTACGGGCAGCGCAGCGTGACGAGCGTGGCCGCGACGGCACAGCGGATCAGCTGCTACGCACCGCAGGTGCTCTATCAGGGGGCCCTACCGCCGGCTCAGGGCTACCCGGACGGCGGCTCGACCCTCTGCGGCGGGACGGCAACGACCGGCGAGAACGTCGGCCCGTACGCGACGCAGAACGTCGCCAATCCACCGCTCCGCGCGAAGGACTTCTCCGAATCGGACCTCCACGTCGACCCGGCCAACCCACGGCACCTGATCGGCGTGAGCAAGTGGGTGGTGAACGCCGAGGGCTACAACCACCTCACGGGCTTCTTCGAGTCATTCGACGGTGGGGCGACGTGGCCACAGCTCGGACACATCCCAGGCTATGAGGCGTGGACAGACAATTCCGATCCCGCAGGTGGGTTCGATCCTTGGGGCAACTTCTACGTTGTCGTACTCCCGTACATGTTCTCGTATGGCGCCGACGGGCAGCACAGCTTTCTCGACGGCGTCGTCAATCCAAGCCTGCCACCGTCGGGAATAGGGGTCGCCGTCAGACCCAAGGGCTCTTCGAGCGCCGACACCTGGAACGTCTCTCACGGCGGGCACGCCGACCTGATCGCGACGACGCCGTTCAACGGCGCCTCGGTCTTCGACAAGCAGTGGATCGCCATCGACACGAACCCGCGCAGCCGTCACTTCGGCCGTGTGTACGTCTCGTGGGCGATTGGCAACTCGGACCTCGGTCTCCGAATCTACGCCTCGTATTCGCAGGCGCGCCGCAACGGCACACACGGCAACTGGTCGCGGCCGAAACTCGTCCTGCGCCAGTCCGCCGGTCTGGGTGACAACGGCTCGCTTCCGCGGGTGGCACCCGACGGACGCGTCTGGCTGACGACGTCGAGCTTCGGACGCTCCAACGGACCACTGACCATGTCACTGACGTGGTCGACGAACGGCGGACGCTCGTGGGCGCGACGGCGGGTGATCGTTCGCCACGTGGTCAACGGCTACGCGAACACGACCTTCAGATCCGCCTTCGGAGAGGCCTTCATAGTTGCACCCCGCAAGGTCGGCGGTTTCTATCCGCTGTACGTGGCGTACGAGCACGCTGTATCCGGTAACACGGCGATCTTCGTGCGTGGCTCCTTCGACGGCGGTCGACGTTGGAGCCCGGCGATTCAGGTGAACGACGCGGAAGGTCAGGCGGACGCGTTACAGCCGAATCTCGCCGTGGCACCGAATGGGACGGTCGCGGTCGCCTTCTACGATCGGCGCCTCGCCTGTCCGGCCCGCGATACGGTCGAGGCAGCCATCGCGGGTCTCTCCTTCGATCCGCGGGCGCCCTACGGGCGCGCCAACTACTGCATCGACACGGCAATCCAGTTCTACCGCCCCAGGCTGCGCCCGGTCGGTCACAACATTCGCCTGTCCGAGCACAGTTGGGATCCGCAGCTCTCATCGCCTCGGCCTGCTTGCGTCTGCGATCCAGGCGGCTTCATCGGCGACTACTTCGGAGTCGACTCGCGCGGAGGCTTCACCTACACCGCCTCGGTCGGGACGTTCAACGTCGCCGGCGAGAATCCCGGCTACCACCAGCAACAGCTGGTGTCGAAGGTGCGCACGCCGTAAGGCGGATGGTCAGGCGGCGACTCATCGTCCGTGGGCGGGTGCAAGGCGTGTTCTTCCGAGATTCGCTGCGGCGGCTCGCGCAGCAGCGCCACCTCGCCGGTTGGGTCTCGAACCGACCTGATGGAGCGGTGGAAGTCGTGTTGGAAGGTGATGAGGATGCGGTCCAACGACTGGTCGAGTTCGCACACCGCGGGCCGCGCGGAGCCCAGGTGGAGTCGGTCGATGTCTTCAACGAGGAACCGGAGGGCCTCTCCGGTTTCAGCGTTCGCTAGGCCCTATTCCCATTCGATCGTGGCCGGAGGCTTCGAGCTGAGATCAAGCGCAACGCGGTTGACGCCGGGGATCTCGTTGATGATCCGGCTCGAGATCGTCTCGAGCAGGTCGTAGGGCAGACGAGCCCAATCCGCAGTCATCGCATCTTCTGACGTCACCGCGCGAATGACGATCGGATACGCATACGTCCTCTCGTCGCCCTGCACCCCGACGGAGCGGATGGCAGGCAGCACCGCGAAGGACTGCCAGAGGTCGCGGTAGAGACCCGCCCGGCGGATTTCTTCCTGCAGGATCGCATCGGCTGAGCGCAGGATCGCAAGGCGCTCGGCGGTGACGGCGCCGATGATGCGAATCGACAGTCCCGGACCAGGGAAGGGTTGACGCCAGACCATCCGCTCCGGCAGGCCGAGCTCCTCACCGACACGCCGCACCTCATCCTTGAACAGCAGGCGCAGCGGCTCGACGAGTTGCATCCGCATATCGGCCGGCAGCCCGCCGACGTTGTGGTGCGACTTGATCTTGGCCGCGACCTCGTCGTCGCCACCCGACTCGATCACGTCCGAGTAGAGCGTTCCCTGAACCAGGAAGCGCACGTCACCCAGTTTCCGCGCCTCCTCCTCGAAGACGCGGATGAACTCCTCACCGACGATCTTCCGCTTTTCCTCCGGGTCCTCGACACCGTCGAGCCGCAAGAGGAAGCGCTCCTGGGCCTGCACGTGGACGAGCGGCACTCGGAAGTGCCCGCCGAACGTCTCCACCACCTGGTCTGCCTCGTTCTCGCGGAGCAGGCCATGGTCGACGAAGACACACGTGAGCTGGTCGCCGACTGCCTTGTGGACGAGCAGCGCTGCTACGGCGGAGTCGACTCCGCCCGAGAGCGCGCAGAGCACACGCTCGCGCCCGACTGCTGCTCGGATTCGCTCGACCTGCTCTTCGATCACGGCGGCCGGGGTCCACGAGGAGGGCGCTCCCGCGACGTTGTAGAGGAAGTTCTTCAACAGATCGTTGCCGTGGGGTGTGTGCACGACCTCCGGGTGGAACTGCACGCCGTACAGCTGTCGCTCGGGATCTTCGAATGCCGCTACCGGAGTGGAAGCAGAGGCGGCGACCACGTGCGCGCCGTGCGGCGGAGCCGTCACGGTGTCGCGGTGCGACATCCACACCGTCTGTTCCTCCGGCAGCCCGGCGAAGAGCTCCGACGCCGACGCGGTCAGCTCGGTCTTCCCGAACTCGGAGACACCCGTGCGCTCGACGGCGCCGCCGAGATCGAGCGCGAGCAATTGCGCGCCGTAGCAGATCCCGAGCGTCGGAATCCCTAGCTGGAACAAACCCGGATCGACCCGCGGTGCATCGTCTGCGTACACGGAAGCGGGGCCGCCGCTCAGGATCAGTGCATGCGGGTTGCGCGCCTGCACCTGGGAGGCGGTGACGCCGTGACCGACGAGCTCGGAGTACACGCGGCACTCACGAACCCGTCGCGCAATCAGCTGCGCGTACTGCCCGCCGAGGTCGAGCACCAGGACCGGGCGTTCCTCGGCAGCCCGCTCCGGCAGCGCCAAGACCTCAGCGCCGATAGTTCGGTGCCTCTTTCGTGATCGTCACGTCGTGTGGATGACTCTCGCGCAGACCCGCGGCGGTGATGCGGACGAACTGCGCTCGCTTCATCTCCTCGATCGTCGCCGCACCGCAGTACCCCATCGCCTGGCGAAGGCCGCCGACGAGCTGGTGCAGGATCCCTGCGAGCGGCCCCTTGTAAGGAACACGTCCCTCGATGCCTTCGGGCACGAGCTTCGCGACGTCCTCGACATCGCCCTGGAAGTAGCGGTCACGCGACGACCCTCTCGCACGCATGGCACCGAGCGAGCCCATACCGCGGTACTCCTTGAAGCGCTCGCCCTGTTGCATGACGACGTCGCCGGGACTCTCGTCGGTTCCCGCAAGGAGCGAGCCGGCCATCACGGAATCCGCTCCCGCAGCAATCGCCTTCGCGATGTCGCCGGACGACGTCATTCCGCCGTCGGCGATCAACGGAACGCCGTGCCGGCTCGCGACGGAGGCGCCGTCGTAGATCGCGGTGATCTGCGGGACACCGACGCCCGCTACGACTCGCGTCGTACAAATCGAACCCGGCCCGACTCCGAGCTTCACGGCATCGGCGCCGGCATCGATGAGACTCTCCGTTGCCTCGGCGGTCGCAACGTTGCCGACGATGACCTGCACGTCCCACTCGGACTTGATACGGCGCACCATCTCCGGCACCGCCGCCGAGTGGCCGTGTGCGGTGTCGACCACGAGCACGTCGGCCTCTGCGTCGACCAACGCGCCCGCCCGCTCCCAGGCGTCGGGCCCGACGCCGACCGCAGCACCCACACGCAAGCGTCCGCGCTCGTCCTTCGTTGCCACGGGAAACTCGATGCGCTTCTGGATGTCCTTGACGGTGATAAGACCTCGTAACCGGCCCTCCTCGTCGACGACCGGCAGCTTCTCGATCTTGTGCCGGTGCAGGATCGCCTCCGCCTCGGCGAGCGTCGTGCCGACCGGAGCGGTGACGAGGTCCCGCCCGGTCATCAGCTCTGACACCGGCTGCGTCGCGTCCGGCGCGAAGCGCAGGTCGCGGTTGGTCAGGATCCCGACCAGTGTGCCGCTCTCGTCCGTGATCGGGACGCCGGAGATGTGGTACCTCGCCATCAGCTCGAGTGCGTCCGCCACCCGCGCGTCCGGCGGCAGCGTCACGGGCTCGACGATCATGCCCGACTCGGAGCGCTTCACCTTGTCGACCTCTGCAATCTGCGCCTCGATCGAAAGATTGCGATGGAGGATGCCGATGCCGCCTTCACGCGCCAGCGCGACCGCGAGCCGCGCCTCGGTCACGGTGTCCATCGCGGCGGACACGATCGGAATCGCGATCGTGATCTCCCGCGTCAGGCGCGTCCTCGTGGAGACGTCGTTCGGAAGGACGCTCGACTCGGCCGGAACGAGCAGGACGTCGTCGAACGTCAGCCCTTCCTTTCCAAACTTCCGGTCGAGCTCCAGGAGCCGCTCGACCTGTCTCGGCTCCAACAGCTCGTGTTGTGCTTCGTGCGTCACCAGCAAGACCAAGCCGGTTTACACGGCTGTCCGAACCCAGCTCCCTCGGCCTCGATGCGGCGTCGCCGAGTCGACGCCTCTAGCTCGACTCCCATCCGTCAACGCTAGCAGCCCACTCCGACATCAGCCGGCCACGGGCTCGAGCTCGCGCACCTCGACAGACCTCTGCAGCCGCACGGCCTCGCGCGGCTCGAAACGACCGGCGCCGACCTCGAGCGTCGAGGCTGCGCCGGCCGCGACAGCGCTGCGCAGCGACTCGTCGAGTGGACGCTCGGCCAGCAAGGCGACGAGGAACGCCGCGAGCAAGACGTCCCCGGACCCGACGGCCGAGACCGGCTCGACTCTCGGGGCGTCCGCCCTGAACAGCGACCGCTTTCGGTCTGCGCGGAAGAGGCCGAAGCTGCGCGACTCGGACGTAATGAGGACGCTGCGGGCGCCCATGTCGGCGATCCGGTCGAGCGCCATCGTGTAGTCCTCGTCGTCTCCGAGCTCCTGGCCCACGAGACCCTCCGCCTCGCGCTGGTTTGGCGTGACGAGGAAAGGCTCCGCCTCCACTCCGAGACGCAGCGGCGGTCCTTCGGAGTCGAGCACGGCCCGGACGTGACGTCGGTTCAGATCGCGGATCGCCTCTGCGTAGAACGAGTCCTCCACACCACGCGGAAGCGTCCCCGCGAACACGACGACCTCCGCGGCTCGCGAGAGGTAGTTGAGCTTGTCGAGGAGCATCATGAGCTCCTCTTCCTCGACGTGTGGCCCCCACTCGTTGATCTCCGTGTAGGTCCCGGCGGTCGGATCGACCACGGCCGTCGAGGTGCGCGACTCGTCCGCGATCCGGACGAAGTCGTTGAGGATCGCCTCAGACGTGAGCTCCTCGACGATGCGGGTGCCCGTTCGCCCACCGGCGAGCCCCGTGGCGACGACCGGAACGTCGAGCCGTTTCAACGCACGTGCGACGTTGATGCCCTTTCCACCGGCAAGCGTCAGTCCCTGGCTCGCGCGATGTCGGTGGCCGAGCTGGAAGTTCGGCACGGTCAAGGTCCGGTCGAGCGCAGCGTTGAGCGTCACGGTCACGATCACGAGAACCAGCCTCCGATGTGCCGCAGCGTCCGGCCGGCGTAGAAACCCACCCGGCCTCCGAATCCCGGCTTCGAGACCGAGGTGCCCGCGACGAGTGCACGACGCGCGACGAGTCGGCGCCCCGAATAGACGCGGAGCTCGCCGACGTGCCGCCCACGCTCGACCGGCAGCGCCAGAGCGCCGGGAGCGATCACTCGCTCGACGAGCGGCTTGTCGATCCGGACCGCCTTGGCGAGCCCGCTCTGCGCGATGATCGGAACGGCGGACTTGCCGTAGCCGACACTCGCATGCGTGTAGACGTGTCCCGGTTTGACGAGCCAGACCGGCCGGTAACGCGAGATCCCCCAGCGAAGGAGCGCCGCGAGGTCGACGTTGCGCTGTGAGCGGGTCGGGCTGCCGAGCACGGTCGTGTACAGAGTGACACCGTTCCGGCGCACCGCGGCGACTTCGCACCAACCGGCAGCCGCCGTGTGACCGGTCTTGACTCCGTACAAGCCCCGAAAGACGCCGAGCAGGTCGTTCCAGGTGTGCAGGCGCCGATGTCCCGCAATCGTGTCCGTCCTCAGGCGGACGACGGACCTGATGCGAGGGTCGCGCATCGCTACCTCAGCGAGCGCCGTCACGTCGTGCGCGGTCGAATAGTGTCCCGCCACGTCCAGCCCGTCCGGTCGGACGAAGTGCGTTCCCTCCAGACCGAGTTGTTTCGCCTTGTCGTTCATCAGCGCGACGAAAGCCCTCTGGTCACCGTGGCTGACGTAATCGGCGAGAGCATCGGCCGCGTCGTTCGCGCTCTGGATCAGCGCGGCCTTCACGAGATCGCCGACGGTGAGTCGCTCGCCTGCACGAAGATTGACTGTCGACTCGCCCACCGCGGCGGCATCCGAGCGAACACGCACGACGTCGTTCCAGCGCACATGGTCGAGCGTGACCAGCACGGTCATCAGCTTCGTCAGGCTTGCGATCGGCACCCGTCCCCAGGCGCCGTGCTGCGCCAGCACTTCTCCCGTCGTCGGATTCTCGACGATGTACGCGCGCGCGGTCACGCGGGGTGCGGCCGCCTGCGCGACCATGGACGACACGAAGACGAGCGCCGCAACGGCCGCGGCGACCCAGATCCGCAGTGGGATCACGGGCGAAAGGCTAGCGCTACTGCACCCGGATGCGCTGTCCAATGTGGAGCGCCGTCGGGTCGACGCCTGGATTGAGCGTCATGAGTTGCTCGACGGTCGTCGAGTACTTCTGTGCCACGGAGCCGAGGGTGTCTCCGCTCTCAACGACGTAGTACTGCGCACCGGGAGTCGCCGTTTCCGTCGTCGTCGTAGCTGCCGGCGTGGTTAGGACCAATTTCGTCGTCGTCGGCGCCGTCGAGGTGTTGGAGGAGCTCGTCGGAAGCGCACCGACCGTGGCCGGCTGGGAGTCGGAGCCGCCGCTAAGGCCGGCCTTGATCAGGATCACGGCGATCGTGACCGCGGCGAGAAAGGCAGCCGGTGCGCCGTACCGCGTCAGCTCCTGACGCCTGCGCGGATCCATTGTTCTGTCTTACCATCCGGAAACCGCCCACACCTCGCGGGCGTACTTGGAGGCCTCAGCGGCTGCCGCACTGCGCCAGTCCATGCCCGACACGCGAAACGCGTAGATCACGTCTCGCGCGACGTTCACGAGCGCGCTCGCCGGACCGCTCGTGAAGGCCCTCGCGACGTCCGCCGGCGTCGCACCCTGGGCGCCGACACCGGGCAGCAGCAGGATCGATCGCGGCAAGAGCTTTCTCGCCTCGCCGACGGCGCGTGGATGGGTCGCACCGATCACGGCCCCCACTGAGGACAGGCCGTGCTCCCCGACGAGATCCGCACCCCACTCCGAGACGAGCTCGGCAACCTGCTGCCAGACGTGACGACCGTCGGAGAGGACGAGGTCCTGCACCTCGGATCCGCCCGCGTTCGACGTCTTGACGACGCAGAAGATGCCCGCGCCGTCACGCCGGCAAGCCGCAAGGTAGGGGTCGAGCGAGTCTCGCCCGAGATAGGGGTTCACAGTCAGCGCGTCTGCGACGGGAGCGTTGCCGTTTACAGGCTCGAGAAAGGCCGTCGCATAGGCGCGCGCCGTCGAGCCGATGTCTCCGCGCTTGCCGTCCGCGATCACCTGCAAGCCGGCCGACCGGGAGTAGCTGCAGACCTCTTCGAAGGCGCGCAGGCCGTCCGAGCCGAGCGCCTCGAAGAACGCGACCTGAGGCTTTACGGCGACGACGTACGGGGCGACCGCATCCACGAGACCGCGACAGAACCGCGAGCAGGCGTCTGCGGCCTCCTCGCGTCCGAGGTGCACCTGCCCGCGGAGCTCCACGGGCAAGAGATCCGGCCGAGGGTCGAGCCCCACGACGAGTTGCGACCGTTTCCGCTCGACCGCCTCGGCCAGGCGGTCGGCGAAGTTCGTCGTCGCAACTGCAGCCATGCCCTGAGCCTACTTCCCGCCAAAGACGGCGAAGGCACCCCCACAAGAACGAAGGCCGCTCGATCGCGGCCTTCGTGGTTTCTCTGGAGGAGAGGCTCCGAGCTAGCCGCCGCTCTTGACGGCCTGCTTGAGCTGGCTCCCCGCGGTGAACTTCGGCACCGTGGCTGCCGGGATCGTCACCTTCTCTGTCGGATTGCGAGGATTCACGCCCTGACGCTCTGCGCGCCGCTGCGTCGTGAACTTTCCGAAGCCGGTGAAGGCCACTTCTCCGCCGCCCTTCAACGTGTCGGTAATCGAGTCGAGGAAGGCGTCAACGGCCTTGGCCGCATCCCTACTCGAGAGGTCGGCCCGCTTCGCGACCTCGTTAACGAACTCCTGTTTCGTCAAGTTCCTCTCCTCCTGTCGACGGTTCGCACCACGGGCAAAGACCCTAACAGTCGGCGAGGACTGGCTCAACCATGCGGTTTTGCGGCACTTTTTGTGGCACTTAGGACGTCGCTCGCACGAAAAATCGGGCGCAGCTCCACCGTTTCCCGGGCCAGAGCGTCCATCCCGCCCTCCTCGCGATCGACAACGCAGATCGCCGTTTGGACTGTCAGGTCGGCGTCACGGAGCGCTGAGATCGCCCCAAGGAGCGCGCCGCCGGACGTGACCACGTCCTCGACAAGGCACACGCGCTCCCCTTCTTCGTAGACGCCTTCGAGGCGATTCGCGGTGCCGTACTCCTTCGCGGCGTCGCGCACGATCACGAATGGCAAGCCGGAGGCGAGCGAGCCGGCGGCTGCAAGCACGACCCCGCCGAGCACCGGCGCGGCGAGCCGCGTCGCCTCCGGCTCGAACTCCGCAACCGCGCCGGCAATCCGCTCCCCCAGCACGCGGAGCAGGTCCGGTCTCGTCTCGAACCGGTACTTGTCGAGGTAGTAGCGGGACCGCTTGCCCGAACGAAGAAGGAAGTCGCCTTCGAGATAGGCGCTCTCGCGCAGAGCGAGCTTGAGCTCGTCGTCCGTCAAGTACCGCGGGCTTTGCCGAGGATCTCGCGCGCCAGCGGGAGGAGTCGGTCAGCTCCCGGCGAGCCGTTCGTCAACGAGAGCATCGATCCGTCCTCGAAATAGAGGTCGGCGCGGTCGCGCTGTGCTGCCTGTCGCCGTAGGAATGCGGCGCCCGCGAGCATCCCGCCGAGAATCCCCAGGATGACGGCCACACTACGACGCATCCGGTTTCTTCCTGGTCGTCGGCTTGCGGGCCGCAGTCTTCTTCGTGGAGGCGGCGGCGGTCTTCTTCCGAGCGGGCTTCGGCTTCGTGGTCGCCGCGGGCTTCGCCTTGATGCTGCGGAGTGCGGACTTGAGGTCGTAGAAGACGAGCCCGACAGTCGGGTTGCTCCCGGTGGTCGCAACGATCGACGTCGGCGCGTCTCGCACGAGGAAGACGCTTCCGTCTCCCGTCGCCACCTCGAGTTGGGTCAAAGAGCTGGTTCCACTTCTGAGCCCCTCCGCCGCTGCCAGAAGCTCCGAGGCTGCCTGGACCAGTTCTGTGGCCCGGCCTGCATCCGCCAGAGTCGACCCCGCCACCTTGCCGTTCTCGTCGAAGACGGCGGCGGCCTGGATCTGCGAAGAGATCTCGGTCAGGTCGGCGAGAGCCTGCTGGACGTCCATGACGACGCAAAGCATAGGGATACTCCGGGGCCATGAGGGTGCGGAGGCGGGACCTGGCGCGGAAGTTCTTCGCGGATCGGGGGACTCACCTGGCAGCGATGATCGCGTACTTCGCGCTGCTGTCCTTCGTCCCGCTCACCTTCCTGTCGCTGTCCTTGCTCGGGCTCACCGGCCGTGCGGACGAGTCGTCCTTCCTGGTCAAGGAGATCAAGAAGACGCTACCGGGAACGCCGATCGACCAGATCATCGGCCTGGTCCACGCGGTGCAGGACAACGCAACCGCCCTCGGAATCGTCGGCGGAGCGGCACTGCTCTGGGCAGCCCTCTCGCTGTTCAGTGTGCTCGAGTCCGCCTTCAACATCGTCTATGGGCGTCCGAATCGCGCCTTCCTGCATGGCAAGGGGCTCGCCGTGCTGCTGATGGTCGGCTCGCTCGTGACGCTGTTCGTCGCACTCCTCGCCGGATCGCTCGGGGTGGCCGCACTGCAGGAGTACGCACCGGGCTTCATCTCGAACTCCGTGGCGGCGTACACCCTCTCCATCGCCGTCTCGCTTGCCGGCGTGTTCGTCTTCCTCGTGTCCTGTTACTACGTCTTGACGAACGAGGACTTGACCGTGCGCGAGGTGCTACCTGGTTCCGTCGTCGCGGCTATCCTGCTCGAAGCCACCTTCCAGGTGCTGCCGATCTACCAGCGCTACGCCGACCTCAACCCTGGGCTCCGGGCCTTCGGCGCGCCCGCGATCCTGCTCGTCTGGCTCTACGTGATGGCGAACGTGATCATCATCGGCGCAGAGCTCAACTGGTGGCGCGCACGCCGCGCGGACCAGCGACTGCTCGAGGAGCTACCCGGGCTGGCCTGAGCGCGAAGCTGCGAGGAGAGCCCGCGCAGCCATCGCCCTGTGGGAATGGGCGGCTTTCCATTCGTTGCCCAGCTCCGCCACAGTGCGACTCTCACCGTCCGGGACGAAGATCGGGTCGTAACCGAAGCCCTCGGTTCCGCGCGGCCTCTCGGCGATGTGCCCCGAAAGCGTCCCGGTGCCCCGTAGCTCCACACCCCGCGGAGTGAGAACGACGAGCTCGGAGACGTACCTCGCTCGCCGACCCTCGCCTTCGAGGCCGTGCAGCCTCTCCAGCAACCAGCCGACCGGATCGTCACCGCCGGAGCGAGCCGACTGCACGCCCGGCCCACCATCGAGTCCGGCGACTTCGATTCCGGAGTCCTCGCCGAGAACCCAGGCGTCGGGCTCTGCGAGCGCGCGGCCGAACGACGCCTTGTGACGCGCATTGTCGTAATACGTCTCGCCCGTCTCGGGTGGATAATCACCGGCCGCGAGTGGCTCGATCGCCCAGCCCGGCAGGAGTCGCTCGAGCTCACGCGCCTTGTTCGGATTGCGCGAGGCGAGCCTCGCCCGGACCTTCAATCCGTCCACCGCACCTCGGCGACGTTCTCCAGATCGGCGATTCGCGAGACGAGACGGGGAATCGGCGTGTCGCGGGGCAACACGATGTCGAACTCGAGCCGTCGGCGATCGCCCTCCTGCGTCACGTCGAGGGACGAGATGCGCGCGCCGAGTCGTTCGACCTCGTCGACGATGCGTCCCGGCGGCTCGCCGGCGGGCAGACCGACGAGCAGGCGCCCGTCCTCGGGCTGGAACCGGCTGATGGCCTTGTACGCCATGATCCGTAGTGGATAGAGGGCGATGAGGACCAGAGCGGTCGTCATCACCGCCACGCTGTAGTACCCAGCTCCGGACGCAAGACCCACAGCGGCAACGACCCACAGCGTCGCGGCCGTCGTCAGGCCGCGCACGGACAGGCCCTGCCGGATGATCGCCCCGGCGCCGAGAAAACCGATGCCGGTCACGATCTGCGCCGCGACACGCGTGGGGTCCGCTCGCACGACACTGGCGCCGGTGTTCAGAAAGGCGTCGAAGCCGTAGGCGCCGACGATGGTGAAGAGAGCCGAGCCGAGCGCGACGAGCAAATGCGTACGCAGACCGGCTTCACGCTCGCGCAACTCACGTTCGACTCCGATCAGCCCACCAAGCACAGCCGCGAGCGCCAGCCGCAGCAGCGCCTCGTACCAGTTCAGCGCAGGAAGCGCGCTAGACGCGAGCTGCAGCAACAGCCTCCGTCTGTGCGGTCGCCAATTCCTCGATGCCGTTTGCTGCAAGCTCGAGCAACTCGTCGAGACGCGCGCGCGTGAACGGTGTTCTCTCCGCCGTCGCCTGGACCTCGACGAGCGCGCCGTCACCCGTCATCACGACGTTCATGTCGACCTCCGCCTGCGAGTCCTCCGAGTAATCCAGATCGAGCAGGGCTTCGCCCTCGACGATGCCGACGGAGACGGCGGCCACCGAGCCGTTCAGTGCCTTCGAGAGTCCAAAGCGATCGAGCGCGCGGCGCGCTGCGACGTAGGCGCCGCTGATCGCGGCGCAACGTGTGCCGCCGTCAGCCTGCAGGACGTCGCAGTCGACCCAGAGCGTTCGCTCGCCGAGTGCCTCGAAGTCCGTCACGGATCGAATCGAGCGACCGATCAGGCGCTGAATCTCGACCGTGCGCCCACCCTGCTTCCCGCGGGATGCCTCGCGTTCCGTCCGGTCTCCGGTCGACGCGGGCAGGAGCGAATACTCCGCCGTCAGCCAGCCTCGGCCCTTTCCGTAGAGCCAGCGCGGCACGCCGTCCTGGATCGAGGCCGTACAGAGGAGCTTCGTCTTGCCCTGAGCGAACAGGACCGATCCATGGGGTTGCTCCAGGAAATCGGGGACGAGCTCGAGAGAGCGCAGCTCGTCCGCGCGCCGGCCATCCCCTCGACTTGCGTTCACGCTGCAGCTCCGAGCACGGCGAGGTCGACGTGCTCGACCGTGTCGATCGGCAGCTGCAGGAAGCGCGCGCCCATTTCTCGAAACGCGCTCGGGTCGCCGGTCGTGAGGAAGCGGTAGGAACCCTCGCGCTCGCTGTCGTTCTCGTAACCTTTTCGCGCCAGAGTCTCCGCCACCTCGCGTGCGGTCTCCTCCGCAGAAAAGACGAGCGTCACGTCACGGCCGAAGACGCGCTGGAAGATCGGCCGGATCAGCGGATAGTGTGTGCAACCGAGGATGACCGTGTCGACGCCCGCGTCCTTCAGCTCGGCCGCATACTCGCGGACCGCGTGCGTCGTCTCCGCACCGAACGGATCCTCGCTCTCGATCAGCGGAACGAGTCGTGGACACGCAACCGACACGAGCTCCGCGCCGGCGTCGAGTGCGCGCACGAGCTCGGCGTAGCGCCCTGCCCGGACCGTCCCCTCGGTCGCCAGCAGCCCGATGCGCCGGTTGCGCGTCGCCTGCACGGCTGTGTGGGCCTCCGGCGTGATCACACCGACAACCGGAACATCGAGCTCTTCTTGAAGCTGTGGTAAGGCGGCCGAGGTGGCCGTGTTGCACGCGTTGACCACCAGCTTCACTCCCTGGCCCTGAAGGTAGGCGCCGATCTCACGCGCGAACTTCTGCACCTCGTCGAGCGGTCGCGGACCGTACGGAAGCCGCGCGTGGTCACCGAGGTAGACGAAATCCTCGTGCGGCATCGTGACGAGGCACTCGTGCAGGACCGTCAGGCCGCCAACCCCCGAGTCGAAGACGCCCACAGGCCGCGGATCCACCCGCCGATCGTATCGCCGGGATACGCTGTGCACCTCGTGCGCCGCCTCATTCTCGTGCTCGCGGTCGCGGTGACGGCGCTCGTCCCCTCCGGCCGAGCAGCAGCGGCGGGCTTCACCCAGACGGACTCGAAGGTGACGATGAGCGACGGCGCCCGCATCGCCGTGAGCTACTTCGAGCCGGAAGGCACGCCGCCTTCGGCAGGCTGGCCGGCAGTGATCCTCCTTCACGGACTCGGGATGACACGCAACAAGGCGGACTTTGCGAACTGGACGACCAACATCCTCGCGGCTCGATTTCTGGCTCCCGAGGGCTATGCGGTGCTCACCTACGACGCGCGTGCCCACGGAGAGTCCGAAGGTCTGTTCACGCTCGACGGCCCGCGGGAGCTGGCCGATCTGCGCGAGCTCCTGTCGTGGCTCACGGCGCACCCGAACATCGACGCACGGCACGTTGGCCTGGAGGGCGCATCGTACGGCGGTGGGCTCGTCTGGAAGGCGGCGGTGGAAGGACTCCCCGTCGCGGCGATTGCGCCTGTCGCGACCTGGACCGACCTGCGCGAGGCACTGGCGCCGCAAGGACACGTTCGTGCCGGCATCGTGTTCGCGTTCTCGCAGGACCTCCCGCGCGCCCGCTACGGGCCGGAGGAACTGCAACTGCTCACAGATGCGATCGCCGAGCAGAACCTTCCTGCGATCCGCGCCTATCTGGCGTCGCGCTCCACACGGTCGCAACTCGGCAGGGTGCGCATTCCGACGTTCATGCTCCAGGGTCGCCGGGACTTCGCGTTTGACGCCAACCAGGCCCTCGCGGCGTATCGGCTGCTGAAGGGGCCGAAGCGCTTGTACCTGGGCGACTTCGGCCATGCCCCCGCGACCAACCCTGCAGACGAGTTCGAGTACACCTCCGTCCAGGTTCGGATGTGGTTCGACCGGTTCCTGAAAGGGATCCCCAACGGCATCGACAAGCGCCCGCCGATCGAGATCGCACCAGATCCATGGGGCAAGACGGTGTCGTTCAAAGCGCTTCCCAAGACTCGGACGTTGAACTTCTCGTTCCGCGGGACACGAGTGCTCTCCGCCGAAGGCAAGGTCGTCCGCACCACGACCCGCGTGCGCCACCTGGAGACATTCGGGTCGCCCGTCGTCAAGGTCTCCTTTGCAACTCACACGGGGTACAAGCACCTCGTCGCCGTTCTCAGCGCCTTGAAGCCGGACGGGACCGAGACCGTGATCGCCGACGGCGCCGCTGACACACAGGCGAGCGGCAAAAAGTCGCGGACGGTCGCGATCAAGCTTCAGAACGAGGTGACGTCGATCCCAGCTGGTGCGCGCTTACGCGTGACCCTCGGCGCGCGCTCCACGGTGCAGAGCCTCCGGAATCTCGTCTACTTGATTCCGGTGCCCGAGGGATCCGCCGCAAACGTTGGCCGTGTCAGCTTGACGCTTCCCACATTATCCAGGCCGGTCACGCCGTGATCGCGCACATTGCCGCGGCCGCGCTCGCACTCGGCGCGCCGGCTGCCACACCGGGCGTCACCCCGACGACGATCACGATCGGAGGAACGGTTCCCCTCAGCGGGCCCGCGGCGGCATACGCATCCGTCGGGCGCGGCGCCGATGCGTACTTCCGCTACGTCAACTCCAAAGGCGGCGTCTTCGGCCGCAAGATCGTCTACAAGTACCTCGACGACGAGTTCGACGTCGCCAAGACGATCACGCTGACCCGACAGCTCGTCGAGCAGGATCAGGTTCTCGCGATCTTCAACAGCGTCGGAACCGAGCATGCGCTGGCCATCCGCTCCTACCTGAACGATCGCAAGGTGCCGCAGCTGTTCGTTGGAAGCGGCGTCTCCAAGCTCGCGACGGAGCACGCCAGGTATCCCTGGTCGATGGGCTACCTGCCGAGCTTCGCGGGCGAAGGTGCGATCTACGGCCGCTACATCGCGGCCCATCGACCGCGCTCACGCATCGCGGTGCTGTACGAGAATTCCGATTTCGGCAAAGACATGCTCAACGGATTGCGGCGGGGTCTGGGAGGCAAGGCGAAGATCGTCGGCACGCAGGCCTACGAGATCACCGACGCGGACGTCAGCTCGCAGATGGCTCGCCTCAAGAGCACGGGAGCCGACACGCTGATGCTCTTCGCGACACCGAAGTTCGCGATCTTCGGTTACGTGGGTGCCTTCAGACTCGGCTGGCGCCCGCACGTCTACGTCACATCGGTGTCGATCTCGCCGGACATCATGAAGATCGCCCGGGTCGCAAGCAGTCGTAAAGAAGTGGCGGGGTCGATCTCCATCGCGTTCGTCAAGGATCCGACCTCGAAGCTCTGGGCGCAGGACACGACCGTCAAGCTGTACCGGTCGATCCTGAAGCGCTTCCTCCCGGACGCCAAACCCGACGACGTCTTCAACTACTACGGCATGGCGGTGGCCTACACGATGGTGGACACGATGCGACACGCGGGCCGGAACCCGACACGGTCCAGCGTGCTGCAGGCGGCGACCCATCTCGATGAATCGAATCCGTTCCTGCTCCCCGGCGTCCGGATCAAGACGTCGCCGCAGGACTACTTGCCGATGGACCGGGTGAAGCTCGCCCGCTACCAGGGTGACCACTGGCAGTTCTTCGGGAGGCTCGTGAACGCACGGGGTTAGGCTCAACTCTTCCGGGAATCGCGCGTCTAATGAAAGGCTTTTCTTATTTCGAAGTAAGAAAGGAAGGGGTATGAAGACATTCCTCAGGCTGGCCTTGCTCGCTCTCGCGGGCACTGCGGCGCTGGCGCTCGCAGGGAACGCGCTCGCTACGCAGAAGCTCAGCGTCCGCCAGACCGCGACGTCGATGACGATCAAGGTCTCGCAGGCTCAAACCGATCCACAGCCGGCGAAGATCTCGATCTACGTGCCGTCCGGGTACTCGATCAACGCTTCGGCGACGGCTGGGAGCAAGATCGGCACGACGACCGGCACCGTGTTCGCCCGCGACGCGAATATCCCGTTGCCGCTCACCGGCGACGTCGTCGCGGTCCCGCCGACCACCAACGCACCTGGCTGCGACCCGAATCCCCACATCGCCGTCTGGAACCTCGCACTCGCAGTCGCCGGTAACAGCATCAACCTCCCGGTCCACGTCGATCAGACGGCCGGCGCGGAGGCGGCGTTCGGCGCTTACAAGCTGGTCGTGTGTCTTGCCCCCGATGACGTTCCCGTTGGCACGCCAGGCCGCTCGCCCCAGGGCGCTCGCCTGCTCGACGCGACCTTCACCGTCGACAACGTCTTCACCAACGCGCCGGGCAACACCGTGTGGAAGGCGATCACGACGCCATGGGCAGGCGCGGCGCCGAATCCGGCAGGCACGGTGGAGACGCGTGCACTCGTCTCGACCGGCGTGGTCACGCTCAACGCCAAGGTGGCGAACAAGGGGAGGCGCCTCGTGCGGGCGACGGGCAAGGTCACCCAGTCCGGTGCCGCCGTCGCGGGCGCACAGGTGAGCCTCCTGCTCAATGGCAAGTCCCGCTTCCGGGTCCGCACGACCGCAGCGGGCGCGTACTCCATCGTGCTGCGTAAGAGCGGCAAGAAGACGACGACGACGTTCCAGGCACGGACCACGGTCGCGGAACGGGATGCGACCACCACGGGGTGCGCATCCCCGTCGCTGCCGAACGTCCCGTGCGTCAACGCCACGATCTCAGGGTTTACGGCGGTCAGCCGCAAGGTCGCGATCCGCCTCTAGCCCCAGGGAGCGACGAAATCCACGAGCGGGGGCTCTTCGGGGCCCCTTCTCGTATGCTGGCGGCGTGGCTGAGATCCGGATCGGCACCTGCTCCTGGGCCGACGACGCGCTCTCGAAGCACTGGTATCCACCCGGTGTCAAGGCGGGCGACCGGCTGGCCTACTACGCCGAGCACTTCGACACCGTCGAGGTGGATTCGACGTACTACCGGCTGCCCGAAGAGGCGATGGTCCAGCGCTGGGCCGAGCGAACACCCGAGGACTTCGTCATGCACGTCAAGGCATTCGGGTTGATGACCCGCCATCCCGTCAAGCTCGAGTCGCTCCCACCCGATTTGCGCGACGAAGCCCAAACGGATGACCGCGGCCGCGTCGACCGGCCGTCACGGGAGTTTCGTGGGAAGGTGTTCCGGCGGTTTCTCGATGCGTTGGAACCGCTACGGGCGGCCGGCAAGCTTGGCGGTGTCCTGTTCCAGTTCCCGTCGTACGTCGTCTACAAGGACCGCTCTCTCGATTATCTCCGTTGGGCGCACGAGCAGGTCGTGGGCGACGAGATGCTCGTCGAGTTCCGACACGAAAGCTGGCTCGACGAAGAGCACCGCGACGAGACGTTGAGCTTTCTCGAAGAGCTCGGCGCAACGCACGTCATCGTCGACGCTCCCCGGATCGAAGGCGCGAAGAATCTCGTGCCGACGGTGCTTGCATTGACGAGCCCGACGGCGTACATCCGCTTTCACGGACGCAATGCCTCGACGTGGAACAAGCGAGGAGGCGGCGCGGCCGAGCGCTTCGACTACTTGTATTCGGACGACGAGCTGCGTGAATGGATCGGCCCGCTGCGCGAGCTGTCTGAGCAGGCCGAGCAGGCCTACGCGTTCTTCAACAACAACGCAACGAGCCCGGACGGCCACGGCGGCCGAATGGCTCAGGCCGCC
The DNA here is from genome assembly GCA_046735315.1 of Actinomycetota bacterium. Taxonomy (GTDB): domain Bacteria; phylum Actinomycetota; class Thermoleophilia; order Gaiellales; family Gaiellaceae; genus 3-1-20CM-4-69-9. The sequence goes on along the minus strand of JBKPTB010000049.1, from coordinate 19,335 downwards.
GCAAACGCCAAGGAGCTGCAGCGGCTCTTGCAAGCGGAGAAGGTCCCGGTGAGCACGCCGAGCTGACATGGACGTCCTCGCCGTCCTACACGGGAAAAGCGTGCGCGCCGGCATCTTCGGCGAGGCCCTCGCGGAGCGCGGCCATCGGCTCGAAGAGTGGAGTCTGGCGTGGGACACGCCGCTGCCTCGACCGCTCGACGCCTATGGCGCCGTGCTCGTTTTCGGCGGTGCGATGCACGCCGACCAGGACCAGCACCATCCCTGGTTACGCGAGGAGGACCTCTTCCTGCACCGGCTGCTCGACCTGCACACTCCGGTCCTCGGGATCTGTCTGGGTGCGCAGCTGCTCGCGAAGGCTGCGCATGCTCCTGTCTACCCGGCGAACGAGGCCGAGATCGGTTGGTTCCCGGTAGAGCTAACCGAGGCAGCCGCGGAGGACGCCGTCCTCTCCCGGCTGCCGCAGCGGTTCGTCGCCTTCCAGTGGCACTACTACACGCATGGTCTGCCGGCCGGAGCAGTCGAGCTCGCACGGAGCACGGTCTGCACGCAGGCGTTCCGGCTCGGCGAAAATGCCTGGGGGGTTCAGTTCCATCCGGAGGTCACGCTTGCCCAGGTCGAGGGTTGGGCCGAACAGGACGAGAACGAGCTCCCGGTCAGCGGCGAGGCGTTCGTGAGAGAGACGCGCGACCGTATCGAGGAGTGGAACGCTCTGGGCAGCGGGCTCTGCGCAGCCTTCATGGAAGTGGCGGAGCGCGTCGGCGCTCCGGCCTGACACAGCCTTTCTCGAGCGGCAGGGGAACCGGGAGGTTCCCCCAGCGGACCCGAAGCGACTAGCCTCTTTCCGCAGGCAGCTCTCTATGCCGGGACCATTCGTGCCACGAGCCCGGATAGTTGCGCGCGCGGAAGCCGGCCGAGCGCAGCGCAAGAGTGGCGAGAGCTGAACGCGAGCCGGAGTGGCAGTACGCAACGATCTCGTGCGGGTCGCGGAGCCGCGCACGGATCTGGTCTGCGGGCAAGGGTTGACCGCCTTCGGCGAACAGCTGCTGAACGGGGAGATGGCGCGCACCCGGGATCCGTCCCTGACGAGGATCGCACGGATATCCGTGCTTGCCCCTGAACTCCTCCTCGGTCCTGACGTCGAGGATGAGGAAGGCCTCGTCCTCGAGGCGCCGGGCAAGCTCGTCACGAGTCGGAACCGCGTCGAAGCGCGGCTCGAACGTCGTCTTCACGGGGTGAAGCTCGACCTGTCCGACCTCGAGCTCGCCGGGCCAAGCTGCCACGCCTCCCAACAGAACCGAAACGCGCGGATGACCCGCGAGCTCGGCCATCTGGGCAGCGGGCATCGCGCCGACGCCGTCTCCGCGGTCGTAGAGGACGAGCCGTTCGCCGCCCGTTACGCCGTGCCGCCGCAACCGCAGGCCCACTTCCGGCGCCAGGGGCTCCAGGACGCCAGGGTCGGTCATCGGAGGAGGGGATCCGAGCACGAGCGGCTTCGAGCCGGGGATATGGCCGCGCGCATGGGCGTTCGGCCCGCGCACGTCGCCCAGGAAGAGGTCGTCGGCTCCGAGCTCACGCTCGAGCCATTCGACGCCCACCACCGGCGGTAGGTCAGACATCGTCGAGAAACTCATTCAGGACGGAGTTGAACACGTCCGGCCGCTCGAGGTTGACGAGATGTCCGGTCCCGGCGATCTCTCGCACGTCGAATCCCTGGAGCTCCTTCGCAGAGACGAACGGGTCGAACTCGCCGACGACGAACCGAAGCCTGTCGCCGAGAGAGCGCCCCACGTCGGTGGAGTCCTCCCGGTCTCGAATCGCCTCGACTGCTTCGACGAGACGGTCCGGGTCGCGAAAGCCGAGGTCCGGGTCAGCTTTGCTCCGGTCGTGGAAGAGCTTCGGTTCCATCGAGGCCCACAAACCGTCTGCGCCTTCGCGTCGGATCAGCTCGATCGTGTCGGCCCGCCCCGCACGTCGCTCGGCGGAGTCCGCGTCAGGCCGAGAACCGACGAGCAGCATCCCGCGCACGCGCTCCGCCGCGAGCCGGGCGAGTGCCACCGCGCAGTAACCGCCCATCGACGCGCCGACAACGACAAGCTCACCCTCCGTCTCCTCCGCAACCGACTCGGCCCACGCGGCCATCGTTCGTCCGCGTCCATACAGGCGCGGCGTCCGGACATCGTGACCGGCGAGCGCCTGACGCTGCGGTTCCCACATTCGCTCGTCGAGCGGAAAGGCGTGCAGCATGAGAACCGTCACAGGGAGGCGACGACGTCGAGCTCGACCGCAATCGACGGGCGCTGCTCGAGCCGCGTGACCCAATCTGCAAGCGCTGGAAACGGTGTCAGCTCAACGTCCATTCGATCGCGTGCGCGCAGAATCCACGGAACGTACGCAACGTCCGCGAGACCGAACTCGGGCCCGCTCAGGAACGGTTGCATCTCGAGCTGGCCGTCGAGCTCGGCGAGGGCGGCATCGAGGCGCTCGCCGGCGCCCTTCTCGCCGCGACGCACTGCGTAGTACGGACGCGAAAGCTCGTCGAACCGAAACACGAGCATGCGACCGAGCGCGCGCTGAGCAGGATCCGCAGGCCATAGGCCCGGCTCGGGGTACCGATCGTCGAGGTACTCGTTGATCACCGCCGACTCCGCGATGACAAACGTGTCCTCTTCCAGCACGGGTACACGGCCGAGCGGATTCTTCTCGTAGATCCAGGCAGGTCGATCGTCGAGATCGACGACGACCGTTTCGAACTCGAGCCCCTTCTCCGCGAGCACGATCCGTACCCGCGCGCAGTAGGGACACCGGTCCGCGTCGTAGAGGGTGATCACCGGTCGATCCTAGCCTCGAGACCGAGAACGTCCGCGATCTGCGCGAGCAGCTCGCGAGCCCGCGGGAGCTCCGCCGGCGATGAGGCCGTCCGGGCAACAGCGCGTACCCGCGACGGATCGGCGCCCGTGAGCCGGGCCGCCAGTGTCGGGTTGGCTGCGAGCGAGAGCTCGTCGGCCTTGCTCAGCTCGCCGTAGTAGGTCGGGACGGAGAGGTACTCGTCGACCATCCGCCCACGCTCGAACAGGAGGAAGCGCACGACAGCCTCCTCTTCGATCGCGAGCGCAACCGCCGGAACCCCGAGACGCTCGGACAGCTCTGTGCCGAGCCGGCGTTGCGCGCTTCGATCGCGGTCGCAAAGATCGTCCACGACCGTCACCCAGCCGTTGCGGGAGGAAGCCACTTCCGTGTGGGCAGAGCGTCCGAGTCGCGGAAGGAACTGCGTAACCGCGCGCTGCACGCCTGCTTCGTCGTCTGTCTGCACGTGCAGCGAGCCGAAAGACTGCGGCCGCTCGTCGCTGCTCAGGCGTTCCGAGAGCGCGCCGAGCGGCGCCACCATGAACATGTCGACCGGAGCGAAGCCCAGTCGTTCGTAAAGTCGGCGTGCCTCCGCGTTGCGTAGCAGGACCTCGAGGCTGACATGGTCGAGGCCGCTCGCGCGGGCCGGATCGATCAGCGCGCCGAGCAGGGCTTTGCCGATTCCTCGACCGCGCGCTTCCGGCCGGACGTAGAAATCCGTGATGTGCGCCGTCTTTCGGCCGCGATCGCCAAGTACGCAGAAGATGAACCCGACTGCGCGACCGTCGTCCTCAGCAACGAGGGCGGCACCGTCCCGGATCGTGCGCGAGAGATCTGGCCAGGCTTCCTCCCAGGTCTCCTGCAGGTACGCCGGTCCGCCCAGCTCCTGCTCGAACTCCTCCCACAACTCACGCAGGAGGTCGCGATCTTTGGTTGCTGCAGGTCTGATCGTCACGAATAACGCAGTGCTGCCAGGAGGTAGTGGGCGCTCAGGTTCTCGAATGGGTGGAAACGGACGCTCGCGGCACGAACGTCCGTGACGTCAGGGTAGAACGTGAGCACCGCCTTACGCAGCCCGAGGTCGCCCGCCGGCCAGGCCTCTGGACGGGCGAGGTGGCGTGCGAGGAACCAGTCGGCGCTCCATTCCCCTAGCCCGCGCAACGCCGTCAGCCGCTGCTTCACCGCCTCGTCCGGAAGCGACGCGAGCGCTGCGAAGTCGAGATCCGACAGCGCCAGTCCGAGCACATATTCAGCCTTGCGCGTCGAGAAGCCGAGCTCCCGCAGCTCGTCTGCGCTCGCGTTCGCGACCCGCTCTCGCGTCGGGAAGGCGACGGCGATCTCGGCCGGCTCGCCGTACCGCTCGATGAAGCGGCTGCGAACGGCGAAGGCCGCCTGCAACGAGACCTGCTGCGCAGTGATTGAGGAGACGAGCGCCTCGAAAGGATCGGGAGCGAGCGGCGGGCGAAAACCAGGCAATCGCCGCACCGCCTCGGCAAGCACAGAGTCAGCCTGCGCGAATTCGTAGAACGGCTCGAGCTGGAACTCGAGCCCTAGAAGCTTCCGCAGGTGGGGCTCGATCGCGTCGTCGAAAGGCTCGACACGGACGCCGCCGTCAGCGGCCTCGATCCGGACCTCTCGGCCGCCGATGACGCGATGGAGCCCTCCGTCCTGCCAGACGTTGGCACGGTCGACACCCCAGAAGGTGAACCGGTCGAGCGATCGTTCGAAGTCGTACGGTTGAGGCACGGCGAGCACGGCCATGCCGGCGAGGCTAGCGACGCGTCAGAAGTCTGCCGGCGCCCAGATCTGACGGCCGAATCGCGACGCCAGCGGGTCGAAGACCGCGACGAACCGTCTCTTGGCCGCTGTCGCGCGGGCGTTCGAGCGCGCCGCGAGCCGAAAGCTCGCGTTCTGACGCGGCGGGCAACCGGCACCGGACTGGGCGTTTTCGAAGAAGGCATCCCGATAGTGACGGTCGGCCTCGATCGACTGCTGGAAAGCTCGTTGCAGGAAGGTCACGGAGTCGTCTGCCGACTGCGTCGGCGTCGCGAAGTTTCCGAGTTGGCCGAGGATGCTCTGGCGGTTGTCGGCCACGCTCGCGATGCGCTGGCCAGCCTCGTGCGGGGAGATCGAGCAATTGAAGCCTGCCGCAAGAGCAGCCCGGATCTCCCGTCGGCCGGCCTGCGCTTGCTGGAGCACGTTCTCGATCCGGTCGACGAACGTCCGCAGCTGCGCCGCACTCGCCTCCGGGTGTCCGGAGGCGTGGCCCCTCGATGCGATCACGATCCCGGCGGCGAGGGCGGCCAGCGCGACGAGAAGACCGACCACCACCACCCGGCTGCGCGGCCACCCTCTCCGGGCCGACCTTGTCGCAGGCTTCTCCGGCGCTTGCGACGAGAGTGCCGGACAGGTCTGCAGGCGGTAGCCGCGGCTTCGTTCGTTCTCGATCAGCTGTGCGGCGCCGAAGGGCTCGAGCTTCTTGCGAACCTCCCAGACGAGCTTGGCGAGCTCCTCACGGGTGTGCATGGGCTCGTCGGCCCAGACGGCGTGCATGAGCTCCTCGTGCGTGCAGAGCGCGGGCCCGCCGCTCGCCTCGTTCCGCACCACCATGTAGCGCACGAGCCGATGCGCCTGTGCCCGAATCGAGATCTCGTGCCGCTCGCCGTCCTGCAGGAGCACGAGGCGGGCCTGGTCGACGTCGTAGCTGAGGCAGGGCGACCCGGTCATAGAAGGAGATTCCATCGCTCGCCTATCTGAATTCCATGGATTCGGTCTGGGACGAGACCGACACTCGGGAGCGACGCAAGGCTACCTCGACCAACGGAGGAACCCGTGACTCTGAGACTGCTCGTTCTCGCCGTATTCCTGGGGCTGACCGCATCGGCTGCCGCCGCACCCGCCGGTCTGGCCCCGTATCACGAGCCGCCGTGGCTCGTTGCACGCGGCTCGTCGCCCACTCTCGCGTACGCGCTGCTGCCTGCCTCGGCCACCGGAACGGTTTACGTCCGCAGCGATCTCCGGCACAGCTACACGCCGATCGCGCTCCGCCGCGGCACGTACTGCCCAGGCGACCCGGCCGACGCCGCCGCAATGCGTCGCGACAAGGTCTGCGGGTCGGCGCTGCTTGCGCGAGTGCCCCGCTCACTGACGTCGGGCTCGAAGCTCCTCTACTACGCGGCCATCCGGGATCATGGCCGATCGGTGACCACTCCGACCCAGCGCGTCTGGGTCGTTCGACGCTTCGAGGAACTCCATCTCGCGACGCACCGATTCGGACGGATCACGCCGCCGTCCGGCGTCGTGGCACGAACGGGCCCGAAAGGAGTCGGCCTCACATGCTGTGCCGACCCACCGGGAGGAGACGGACCGTCGTCCCTCGACATCGGCAGGGACGGATCCGTCTGGGTGCTCGATCGCCTCAATCACCGCCTGCTCGTCTGGACCGCGGGCGCGCCGTCGGCCCCGGCTCGTGCGGTGACGCTTCCGGCAGAGCTCGCGGTGAGCGACTTCGCACTCGGGCGAGACGGGACGATCTTCGCGCGCGCGATCGACACGTCGCAGCTCGGCCGCGGCGAGAAGAACCACCTCTACGCGCTGACACCGTCCGGCAAGGTGCGTTGGCGGGCGCCGGCGACGCCCGGTATCGCGACCGCGCAGCTTCAGCTCGGACCCAACGGCGCGCTCTATTCGGTCCAGGGGTGCGGCATTGGTTGTGCGCCCTTCGGTGGACACGTCTTCTGGACGCCGTTGACGACCCCAACGGGTAGGCCGCTCTCTCCCGCGGAGCGGGCACGTCTCCGGAGTCCCTTCGAGCCGATGCCCGGCGGACTCCGGCTCGTGACCCAAATGTCGTTCAGCGTCGCCCGCTTCGCGCTGGTCAACCGGGACGACGAGATCGTGCGCGCGTGGCGCATCACGAGCGCCACACGCCTCTCGACTCTCGCCGCGGCGCCCGCCCTCGTCGGTGGCAGCCTGGTCCTACCGTTCGAGATTTCCAGCGGCCGGCACTGGGAGAAGCTCGTCGTGCGTCTCGGAAGTCATGTGCGGCTGACGCTCGCAGACTGGCCGCTCGTAGGCGAGGTGAACGTCTTTGCACCGCTTCGCATTGCTTCGGACGGCCGCCTCTACCAGCTGCGCACGAGCCTCGATGCAGGCGCCAGCGTGGCGAGCTACGCGCTTCGCTGAACTTGTGCCACTACTCGATCTGCAGGGTGCGGAGCCCTCGGAGATCGACCCACGCGCGCGCGCCCGACGTGGCGATCTTCATCAGCACCGCACCGCAGGTCGGACAGCGTAGAGTCATGCCCGCGCCCCGGTAGAGGTGGACTGCGCCGACCTCACCGGCTGCACCGCAGCTGTCACACACTCCCACCGCAGTCGTCATCTCCACGGCAAAGATCTCCTGCAAGACGCCTGCGGCCGCGTTTCCGTCGAGCATCAGGTCACTCATCTCATCCTCCCGTCGGACCGAAGCGTTCCGTCTTGACGCGGGCCGGCTGGTGGCCCAGGTCGACGAGTGCGCTGGCAACCGCCTCGACGAACGGCGTCGGACCGCAGACGAAGGACAAGCTTAGCTCTGCCGGTGCAGGCGCGACCTCGGCAAGAAGGTCGCGGTCGACGCGTCGGTCGTAGCCTTCCCAACCCTCCGGCTGCGTTCGGGTGAGCGTATACACGACTTCGAACCCGATTCCGTCGGCGTCGAGTTGCATCAGCTCGTCACGGTAGATCACGTCGTCGAGCGTGCGGGAGGAGTACAGCAGCCGGGTCGGGATCATGCTGGCCTCCGCGCGTCGGTGCCGTGCCATCGCCATCAGCGGCACGACGCCCGAGCCGCCGCCGACGAGCAAGACACTGCCCTGAGCATCAGGATCCCAGACGAAGTAGCCGCCGACCGGACCGCGTAGCTCGATCGCATCACCCGGCCGGAGCTCCTCCGTCAGATACGGCGAGACCTCGCCGTCGTCGAGGCGCTCCACCGTCAACTCGAGCCTCGCGGACTCCGGAGCGGAGGCGATCGAGTAGCTGCGCTCGGCCTGATAGCCGTCCTCGGCGGTCAGCCGGACGTCGACGTGCTGACCGGCGCGGTGGCCCGGCCAACCCGGTACGTCGAAGGCGATGGTCTTCGTCCGGCTCGTCTCCGGACGCACCTCGACGACCTCGGCGACGCGCCAGCCCAGTCGTCCCAGTACCGCTCCCCCTGCCACGGATCGCAGACTTGCGGACCAGACCCGGCGTTACAAGGAGAGACGGCGCTCTGCCACTCGGCGGCCGATCTCCGCCGAGACGACGACGACCAGAGACACGATCATCACCACGACCGCGACCGCGATCACCTGGGGCAACTGGCTGGGAAAGCGCAGGGCGCTGTAGAGGTAGATCGGAAACGTGACGCGCGTTCCGACGACGAACGACGCGAGGGCGTACTCGTCGAACGAGGTCGTGAATGCGATCAGGAAGGCGGAGACGACGGCCGGGAGGATCAGCGGTAGCACGATCAACCGAAACGTCTGAAGCGGGCTGGCCCCGAGGTCGGCGGCCGCTTCCTCGAGCGCCACGTCGATCTGGTCGAGTCGGGGAACGAGGACGAGGATCGTGTACGGAAGGCTGACGACGATGTGGCCGATCGCGATGGTAAGGATCGACCGCGGTATCCCGACAGCGTGGAAGAAGAGCAGCAGCGAGATGCCGAATACCAGATATGGAATGACCAGAGGGCTCAGCAGCAGCGCCGAGACCGCGGCTTTGCCGGGAAACCGCCTGCGGGCAAGCGCCACAGAGGCGAGTACTCCGAGCAGGACGGCCCCGACGCTCGAGAGGGCGGCGACGAGCGCGCTCGTCTCGATCGCCGCCTTGAGATCCGCATTCGCGATGAATTGCTGGTACCAGTGCAGGGTGAAGCCGCTGAGCGGGAACGTCGGCAGCGGCGAGTCGTTGAACGAGAAGATCAGCAGGATGGCGATCGGCGCGTAAAGGAACACGACGAGCAGCCCGAAGAAGACCCGCAGTGCCCGCTTGCCATTCGGCGACAGCGCAACGTCCATCAGCTTGCGGTCACCTGTCGCACCTGGAGAAAGCGGGCGAAGACCGCGGTGAGCAGGGCGACGACGAGCAGGAGGAACAGCGCCAGCACCGAGCCCGTCTCCCAGTCGGGAAAGCCGGTCTGGAACAGATCCGAGATCTGGTTGCCGTACATGTAGCCCGAGGTTCCACCGACGAGCGACGGCGTCACGAATTCGCCGACAGTCGGGATGAAGACGAAGAGGAAGCCTGCGATGACCCCGGGCAGGCTCAGCGGCAGTGTCACGCGCAGAAACGCCTGCCAGCGGCTCGCGCCGAGGTCGCAGGCCGCTTCGAGCAAGCGGCGGTCCAGGCTCTCGAGCGAGACGAAGATCGGGAGCGCCACGAATGGGATCCACACGTAGGCGAGCACGAGCATGACCGCGAACCTGCTGTAGAGGAGCTGGGAGATCGGATGATCGGGCGACCTCAGCCCCACCCAGGCAAGAAACGAGTTCAGAACGCCCTGGTTCCCGAGGATCACCTTCCACGCGAGCACGCGCAACAGGTAGCTGGTGAGAAACGGCGCGATGAGGAGGAGCAACAGCACGTACTTGCGCTTCGTGCCGGACAGCGCGAGGTAGTACGCCACCGGGTAGGCGAGCGCAACGACGACCGCCGACACGATCAGCGACATCTTCACCGACTTCCAGAACAGCCCGAGGTAGATCGAGCTGTGCAGGAAGGCGCGCCATGCGTCCAGGGTGAATCCGTGCTTGCCCGGAAAGAGTGAGTAGACGTCGAAGCTGTACGCCGCGACGATCGCGATCGGCACGAGGAAGAAGACCACGAGCCACGCGACCGGGAGGCCCAAGAGTGCCGGCGCCGCCAGGTCGAGCCGCATTCGCCTACGGCGCGACAGGCTGACCACCGGCACCCCGGCTTCGCCCTCGATTGCCATGTCGCCGCTAGTACAGCCCTGTCAGGCCGCCTTCACTTCCTCCCACATCTTCGCGTACAGGGCCCGGCGAGGGATGTCGCGGTCGAGGTACGCGTTCGGGAAAGCAACTGCTTTCGGGTTGCTCAGCTGCAGTACCCGGAGCAGGTCGCTCGAGGACGGTCGGGCCAGGGTGTTCGCATGGCCGTAGCCGTAGTTGTCCTCCAGCCACTTCGCCGACTTCGTGGAGCTCCACGCATCGACGTACGCATGCGCGAGCTTTGGACGCGGCGAGCCCTTGAGCAGCATGAACATGCCGACCCACGCGAGGGGCTTCTCGTTCGGACGCATGTAGACCACCTTCAGCCCCTTCTTCTTCATCTGCACCCAGTCATTGGGCCATGCGTACGCGATCCAGACCTCCCCCGACCCGAACGCCTCCCACAGGTTCGTCTCGGACGACCAGATCAGCCGCGCGAGATGCTTTTTCGACTTGAGGAGGTTCTGCGATTGCTTGAGCTGTGCGTCCGTTTGGTTCCAGCAGTTCTTGAAGCCCAGGTACAACCCCGCGATCTGGATCATCGTGATGTCGTCGTACCACGCGATCTTCCCCTTGTACCGCTCGTCGAAGAGGAGGCCGAAGGACTTCGCCTTCGGCTTCACCTTGTCGCTGCGGTAGAGGATCGCGTCGAGGCCCCAGTCCGCCGGGATCCCGTACTGCTTCCCGTTGTACTGGCCGGCCTTGACCATGAATGGATTCAGATGCTTGAAGTTCGACATGAGCTTCGGGGTCCACGGCTGGACGAGCCCGCTGGTCGCGAAGTACTTCGTCCAGCCGACGTACGGCCGGAAGAGGTCCGCCTTGATACCGGCATGCAGCTTCGCCAGCGCGTCCGCCTCGTTGGTCATGTACGTGAACTGGGGTTTGTTCTTCGGATACTTCTTCACGTACGCGGCGAACATGGCCTGGCCGCCGTCGTTTCCGTACCCCGCCCAGTCGAGCACCTGGAGGCGCCCGCTCTCCGCGGCAAGATGCGCGCGGGCCGCCTCCGCGATTCCCGTCTGTCCGGCGAGCAGCCCGGCTCCTCCCGCCGCCGCGGCAAGCTTCAGCAGGTCCTCGCGGCTGAGTCGCCGCTCCAGCAGATCTCGCTCCTCTTCCATCGCGTCCTCTCCTTTTTCCCCCGGTCGGTCCTAGTAGCTGGGCGGACTGATGATCCAGATCACCTCCGCTCGTCCCGCTCCCACGTTGTTGACCCGGTGCGGCGTCGAACTGCGGTAGTCGATGCTGTCGCCGCTCTCCAGCTCGTGGACGTCCCCGCCGAGCTCGAGCTGGACGCTCCCGCTCAGGACGATCAGGAGTTCTTCCGAGTCTCCGTGGGCGTACGGTTCCGTCCCAGTGGAACCGCCCTCGTCGAGCTCGCCCACGAACACCTCGAGGTGATGCAGCGGCCGTGGTGTGAGCAGCCGCTTCGTGCCGAGAACCCCGAAGCCGAGCGAGGGTCGGTCGGCACGTCGAAGCACCTGCGGCTTCGGCGGGCCGCTCGAATCGAAGAGATCGGCGACCGTCACGCCGAGCGCACCGGCGATCCGCCGCAGAGACGCGACGCTCGCGCTCGCTCGGCCACGTTCGACCTGACTCAGGAAGCTCTCGCTGACACCGGCCCGCTCTGCAATCGTCCGCAACGTCGCGCGCCGGAGGCGGCGAATGTCCCGCAGACGTTCGCCGACGTCGACTTCGGCGACAGATTCGGGCGCGCTCGACGGAATCAAGATCTCCTTAGACCTCGTCGAAGGAAAACTGAAGCGACCCTACGGCGTCGATGAAGCCGTGTCAACGTCGCACAGTCTTTGGGTGGGCAATGCGCCCGCTTGCAGAAGCGCGACCCCGGTAGGAGGATGATCTCCAATGCCCAGCGAGCCTCGCCCGATCATCTTCGTGAGCGATTTCGGTCTCAGCAACGAGTGGGTGGGGATCTGCCACGCCGTCATGAGCCGGATCGCCCCTCAGAGCAGGATCGTCGACCTCTCCCACCTCGTTCCGGTGCTGAACGCCCTTTCAGGAGCATTGCTGCTCGCCGACTCGCTCCCATACATCGCCGAGAACGCCGTCGTGCTCGCCGTGGTCGACCCAAATGTCGGCCGCGACCGCGAGATCGCGGTGCAGTCGAAGGACGGGCGCATCTTCGTCGGGCCCGACAACGGCCTCCTCGCGCCTGCTCTCGCAACGGCCGGCATTGACAAGGTCGTCGAGATCACGTCACCCCAGGTCATCGTCGAGCCGGTCTCACCATCGTTTCGCACCCGGGACGTGTTGTGCCCGGCGGCAGCCCACCTGGCGGCAGGAATGCCGCTGGCCGACGTCGGGCCCGACGTCGATCCGAGCACGCTCGTCGACGTGCAAGCCCCGAAGCCGGAGATCGACCCGGAACAGATCCGGTGCGAGGTCCTCGACTACAACCGTTTCGGAAACCTGACGCTCAACGTGCGAGAGGACGACCTCGTCGCCGCCAAGCTGGACGCGCGTGACGAGCTCGCCGTCGAGGCGGTGGGTGCCTCCACTCGTGCACGCCGCGGCACGACCTACGCCGACTTCGAGCCGGGCGAGTACGGCGTGATCATCGATCCGCGCGGCTGGTTGATGGTCGTGCGCGGCAATCCCGGTAGCGCGCTCGAAGGACTCGGCGTGTCAGTCGGTGACCAGGTCTGGCTGGGAGCTCCGCCGAGTCGGGCCTAGATCGCTGCGCCGCAGTTCACGAGCGGGACGGTTCCGCTGCGATTTCCTCGCCGCGGATGAGCTGGTAGGCAAGCGCCCCGATCGACGCGCCGACGATCGGGGCCACGATGTACAGCCACAAAGCGTGCAAGTCGCCCGAGACGAGCGCGGGGCCGAGCGAGCGCATCGGGTTCATCGAGGCGCCCGAGATCGGGCCGCCGAACATCGCGTCGAATCCGATCGTGCCGCCGATCGCGATCGCCGCCGCTTCGCCGACGGCCCGAGTGTCGGTGGCGACGGCCATGATCACGAACATGAGGAAGAAGCTCAACACGAGCTCCCAAAAGAACGACTGACTTTGCGAGCCGGAGGGGAGAGTGGCACCGACGTGCGCGATGTTTCCGAGTGAGCCCCGCAGCAGCGCTGCCGCCGCGATGGCTCCGAGCAGCTGAGCACACCAGTAGCCGATAGCGCGGCGCCAGGGAAAATGGCGAGTGAGCGCGAAGGCGAAGGTCACGGCGCCGTTGAAGTGGGCTCCGGAGATGTGGCCGACCGCATAGATCATGGCCATGATCACGAGCCCGAAGCTGAAGGCGACGCCAACGTGGCCGAGCGCATGCGTCTTCGCGTCGACCATCACCGCACCGGCCCCGGCGAAGACGAGCGCAAAGGTGCCCACGAACTCTGCCGCGAGGAGGCGCGCCGAGGTCGGGATCGCCATGCGCTTCAGGCCGCTGGGTGGCTGCTCTCGGGGATCAACTCACCGATGAGGTTCTGCACGCGACGGTCGATCTCGTCGCGGATGCGGCGCACGCTCTCCAGGTCTTTCCCTTCCGGGTCGTCCAGCTCCCAATCCTCGTAGCGCTTGCCGGGGTAGATGGGGCATGCATCCCCGCAGCCCATCGTGATCACGACGTCGGCAGCTCTCACCACCAAATCGGTCAGCGGCTTCGGAAACTCCTCGCTCATGTCGACGCCGAGCTCCTCCATCGCCTCGACGGCCGCAGGGTTGATCTCGGCGGCGGGTGTCGAGCCGGCCGAGCGGACGTGGATCCGGCCTTTGGCGCGCAGCTTGACCAGGCCTGCAGCCATCTGGCTACGGCCGGCGTTGTGGACGCAGACGAACAACACTTCGGGCTGCTCTTTCGCCAGCGTTTCCTCCGGGTCGAGCCCCTGCGCCATACGCGCCTCCTCTGGTATCGACCGTGATCGAGATCGGTCGCCGCGATGATGACGAGGTCATCGATGTCTGTCAATATCAAGCTTGTGCAGACGATCGCGTCCGTCGCTGCCTCCTGCCCGCCGCTGTTACAGGAGGCGCTTCTACCAAGGGACGCCGAGCGGCTTGCCGGCGCGCTGAAGGCGATTGCAGACCCCGCGCGACTTCGCCTGTTGAGCCTGATCCAGGCCCAGCCCGGCCACGAGGCTTGCGTCTGCCATCTCACCGAGCCGTTGGGGCTCAGCCAGCCGACAGTCAGTCACCATTTGAAGGTGCTGCTACAGGCAGGCCTGGTAGAGCGGGACCAGCGCGGCAGCTGGGCGTTCTTCCGTGTGCGTGAAGAGCCCCTTGCCGCGCTTCGCGAGCTGCTCTCCTAGCTCCCTCGCGGCGAGCCCCAAGGCTCAACTTGCGTCGCCATGAGTCGCTGCCGGATGATGCGGCCGTGAGGCGGGCGGCGATGCGGTTGGTCTTCGGATCGCGAGCGACCATCGCGGGAACGGTTTACGGAACTATCGTCGTCCTTGCCGTCCTGGCCGCCGGAGGGAACGCATTTGAGCACGACCTCTGGCGACTCGTCGCGATCGCGGTCACGACCGTGCTCGTTCTCTGGCTGGCGCACGTCTACGCGCACGGGCTCGGCGAGAGCCTCCTGGCTGGGCGGCGCCTGGACGCCGCAGAGCTCGGCGCGATCGCCCGGCGAGAGCTTGCGATTCCCTTGGCCGCCGTGGCACCGACGGCAGTGCTTCTGCTCGGCGTCGTTGGTCTACTCGCCTCCCGCACAGCCTTTTGGCTGGCGTTCGGTCTCGGCGTCGCCACGCTTGGCGTGCAGGGACTGCGGTACGCCCGCGTCGAGCGGCTCGGTGCCCAAGGCACCGCCGCCGCCGTCGCGCTGAACGTCGCTCTCGGTCTCGTCCTCGTCGTCTTGAAACTGCTCGTCTCGCACTGACACCGAGTGCACGGAAAGCAGGAGCGTGTAGGCGGGGGTCTTCAGGCTGACTGCGTCGCACTCGGCGCTCAGCTTCGGTCGGTCGCGTGAGCCGACTCAGCGGAGTCGACAGTGGGCGACCGCCGGCCCGCCTACAGACGCGCGTTCCGGCGTCGCAGCCGCGCGAACAGGTACGTCGGAACGAGCCAGATGACAGCGATCACGAGGAACGCGGACGCCGAGACGCCGTGCAGCAGGACCGTCAACCCGAGCACCAGCGCAAGCACGAGACTGAACACCACGTAGGCGCCGCTGACGACCACCAGAACCACGTCACGCACCGCGCTATGCGCCGAGTCCACCAACGAGGGGCGCGAGAGGCCGAAGAGCGCGCGACGCACCTGGCCGCGCGAACGGGCGGACAGGACACGTCCTGTCCGGCGGGAGAACTCGTCAAGCGTCAAGTAGCCGGCGGCGTAATGCTCGCGCAGACTGGACGCCGCACGTTCGCGATCGACGTCGCCGGCGAGCGCCACGCGTCGTTGCACGAGAGCGAAGACGAGCCACGTGATGAGGCGCCAGACCACCACCGCTCCTAGAGATGCGACGTGAGGCCGGCGCCGCTGGCGTCGCCTTCACCGTCGACCGACGCCTCGTCCCCGCCCGCACCCTCCTGCGCGTTCTCGTACCAGGAATAGGCGTACTTACCGTCATCGAGTTCCTTCGCGAACTTCGTCAGCTTCAGCGGATGGAACGTGTCGCACATCACCGCAAGCTCGTGCGTTTCGTGCGTGCCGATGCTCTTCTCGGCCAAGCCCGGCTGCGGGCCGTGCGGCAGACCCGACGGATGGAGGGTGATCGAGCCGACCTCGACACCGCGCCGCGAGCCGAACTTGCCGGAGACGTAATAGATCATCTCCTCGGACTGCAGATTCGAGTGGTGGTACGGAATCGGGACTGCGAGCGGATCGAAGTCGAGCTTCCGCGGACAGAACGAGCAGATGACGAAGTTCTGTCCCTGGAACGTCTGGTGTGACGGCGGCGGCTGGTGGATGCGCCCGGTAATCGGCTCGAAGTCGTGCACGGAAAACGTCCACGGGTAGAGGTAGCCGTCCCAGCCCACGACGTCGAACGGGTGGTAGTCGAGCACGTAGGTCTGGTAGCCGTTCCGCACCCGCACCTTCACCGGGAACTCGCCCTTCTCTCGGTGCGTGTTCAGCGTCTGTGGCGGATGGATGTCGCGGTGGTAGTAGGGCGCGCCCTCCAGCATCTGGCCGTACTGATTGCGGTAGCGCTTCGGGATCTCGATCAATCCCGGCGTCTCGAACACGAGGTAGCGCTGCTCACCCTCAGGGCGAAAGCGGTACGTCGTTCCGCGTGGGATGACGAGGTAGTCGCCTTCCTTGTACGGGACGTCGCCGAAGATCGTCTCGAGCGTCCCGGTCCCTTCGTGCACGAAGACGACCTCGTCGCCCTCGCCGTTTCTGAAGAAGTAGTCCATCTGCTCGTCAGGCCGACAGAGCGAAATCTCGACGTCGTTGTTCCACATGAGCAGGCGGCGGCCGGTGATCTCGTCGCCGCCCGCGTCGATTCCGTACGTCTTGAAGTGCCGGTGCGCGTGCGCGTCGGGAACCCACTCTTCGCGCTTGATCTCCTCAAAGTCGCCGACCTTCATCACCCGGCATGGCGACTGAAGGTGGTACAGGATCGACTCCATCCCGACGAAGCCCTCCATGCCCATCACCTCTTCGGTCAGGAGGCTGCCGTTGTCGCGGAACTGGATGTGTCTCTTCCTCGGAACGTCGCCCAGACGCTGGTAGAACGGCATGCCCGAACTCTAGCCGGGGCGGCGCCTTTGGCCCGTAGCCAACGCTGCCAGTCTCCTACCGATTGCGGGCGCGAACTTGAAGCCGTGACCCGAGCAGGCGGAGCCGACGACGAGCCGACCGCGCCGCTCGAGGATGAAGTGCTCGTCGGCGGTGGTCGTGTACATGCAGGTCTCAACGCCGACCGGTACCGGGTCGACATCGGGGTACGTGCGGGAGACCCAGTCGGCGATGCGCTCGACCAGCGCGCGATCCGGCTCGCCCGGATCGTCGGGATCAGCCGCCGCCCCGGCATGGTGGGAGCCTGCCTTCAGGCCATGCAGCGGATCGTGGAGCGAGTACAGCGCGTGGCCGCGCGTCTCGGGATCGAGCTGGACCACCGACGGGAGCGGCGCTCCCGTTCGGCTGAAGTAGGCGACGGTCTCGCGGGTCGTACGGACCGGCAGGTCCGGTGCAAACCCCCGGACCCAGGGGCCTGCGGTGACGATCACGACCTCGGCTTCGACCTCGTCGAGCGACTGCACGGTTGTGTCCTCGTAGAGCCGCGCACCATGTGCGATCGCGCTGTCGACAAAAGCCCGGTGCGCAAGGTCGGCTCGCACGATTCCGGCCTCGGGCTGGAAGAGAGCCGTCCAGCCGTCCGGCACGCCGACCGGCCAGCGTGCGGTCGCCTCTTCGGCGGCAAGGAGCTCATACTCGGCCCCGGCGGCGTCGAGCGCCTCGCGCGAGCTCTGGTCGGGGTCCTCGACGAGCTCGAGCAGGCCGTTCAGCTCCAAGAGCTCGAGCCCGGATTCCTGCTCGAGCTCGCGCCAGCCGTCGAACGCCTCCTTGGCCAGGTTGACGAATTCGAGCTCCGGATACGCGAGCCTCACGATCCGCGAGCGCCCGTGACTCGAGCCGTGCTCGTGTCCCACGCGAAACCGCTCGTAGAGCGCGACCTCGTGTCGCCCACGCGCGAGCTCGCGCGCGACCGCCGAGCCCATGATCCCCGCGCCGACGACGGCGACGATCACGCGATTCGATTGCGCAGCACGCCGATTCCCTCCACCTCGAGATCGACGATGTCGCCCGATTGAAGCCAGCGGCCGTCGCCGTGCTCGAGGATGCAACCCGTACCGACCGTGCCCGAGCCGAGAACGTCACCTGGACGCAGGCGCGTGTTGCGGGCCGCGTGGTCGACGATTGCCTCCCAGGAGTGGTACATGTCTGCGAGCTCTCCACGAGAGCGCTCTTCACCGTTGACGCGAGCCACCATCGTCCCCGTCGTGCCGTCGAACTCGTCCGGCGTCACGAGCAGGGGGCCGAGGCTCGTTGCGAAGTCCTTTCCTTTCGCGGGGCCGAGGCCGACCTTCATCTCGACTCGCTGGAGGTCGCGCGCGGACCAGTCATTCATGATCGTGAAGCCGCCGATCTGCCCATTTGCGCCGATGACGGCGGCAACCTCGAGCTCATAATCGAGCTCCGACGTGTCCGGCGGACGCGGGATCTCGTCCTCGGGCCCGTAGATCGCAGCCGGGTTGGAGAAGTAGAAGACGGGAATCTCGTACCACTCCGGCGGAACCTCGAGGCCGCGCAGAGCGCGGGCCGTCTTCACGTGCTGCTCGAAGGCGTAGAAGTCGCGCACGGCAGGCGGATGCAGAACGGGCGGGCGCAGGTCGACGTCTGCAAGCCGGTACTCCGCATGCCGGCGGGCGCTGCCGCCGCCGGTGAAGAACGCCGGGAGAGTCTGCGCGGCGAGCTGAACGACCGCGTCGCCCTCGATGACCCCCGGCCAGCCGCGCTCGAGCTGCAGCTCGCGCGGCGTGAACATGCAGAGTCTCATGACGCTCTCGTCAGGAACACGTCCCGGTGCCTGGCACCGGCACGTTCCGGAAGGCCGGCGTGCGTCACGGCTCCGTGTGAACGATCACGTCGGCGATGTCCGGCCGGGCACGGCGGACGCGCTCCTCGATCTCACTTGCGCGCGCGTGTGCCTCCGCGAGCGGACTCGAGGGATCGAGGCCGAGGGTGAGGTAGGCGAGCAGGCCCTCGTCCGTGCGGAGGAAGTGCAGCTCGCGCGGCTGCTGCCCGGTGATCTCCCGCACGATCCGCAGGACGACCTCGCGCTCGGCACTGTCGTCTTCCATCCGCGTGCCCTCCCCGACCTCGGCGAGCGGCTCGATGTGCGTCTGCACGGCGTCGACCTCCGGAACGGCGTCCGCAATCGCACGCTCCACCTGATTGGCGACTTCATGTGCCTCCTCGAGCTTCACTCCGCCCGGCAGCTTGAGGTGGAGCGAGACCTCGGTCCGGCCGCCGACGTCGAGGACGCTCACGTTGTGCACCTCGCGCACCCCCGGGACACCGAGAGCAGCGGCGTGGGCACGCTCGCGGATCGCCGCCTCGTCTCCCTGAGGTTCAACGTGCACGACCACGTCGCTGCCCGGCAGCGCATCGTTCAGCGCCTCCTCGACCTGGTCAGCAGCCGCATGGCCTTGCCCGACGGCCGCGCCCGGCGGGACCGTGATGACGACATCCATGAACTGGCGCGGTCCGGCCTGCCGCATACGCAGTCGTTGCAGCTCGACCGGCGGATCGATCGCCGCGATGGCGGCACGCGCGGCGTCCTCGGCATCCGCCGGAGCCCGGTCCATGAGTACGTCGACGTTCCGTTTCATGAGTCGCGCCGCGGCGACCAGGACGAGTACGGCGACGAAGAG
Source organism: Actinomycetota bacterium (assembly GCA_046735315.1). Classification (GTDB taxonomy): domain Bacteria; phylum Actinomycetota; class Thermoleophilia; order Gaiellales; family Gaiellaceae; genus 3-1-20CM-4-69-9. Next base: position 175 of record JBKPTB010000049.1, on the reverse strand, counting down.
CGCCGCCGCCGAGTCAGCGCGTGCGTAACCGGCCCGCACGAGCACCAGCCCGAGCAACACTGCGAGGGAGCCGGCCAGATCGCTCGCGAAGTGCAATGCGTTGGCGGCGAGCGCTGCGCTGCGATAGCGACGCGACGCTCGACGCAGCGCCACCGTCCGGGTTACATCCACGAGG
>JBKPTB010000048.1:0-14320 GCA_046735315.1 Actinomycetota bacterium | reverse complement strand
AGCTCGCGCGAACCCTGCCGCGGAGCAGCGAAGCATTCGTCCGGGGCCGGCTCAAGTTTCGGATCGGGCGGATCGTCTTCCTCTCGTTCTCGAAGGACGGTTCGACGATGGGCTTCGGCTTTCCGAAGGAGTGGCGCGCGGCGCTGGTCGAGTCGGAGCCGGAGAAATACTCACTGCCGAGCGAGTCGGACATGCGCTACCACTGGGTGCACGTCCGGCTCGACGCGATCGACGTCGAGGAGATGCGCGACCTGGTCGAGAACGCCTGGGCAATGTGCGCGCCGAAGTTCCTCGTCGACGAGTATGCGGCCGCCCAGGGCTACGAGCCCGAGGCCGGGCGCAGCCGGTAACCCGGCCGGCCCGGAGCCCGCTACTCCAACAGGTGAAGAGGCTGCCGGAAGTGCCCATTCCCGCCGCTTTGCTAGGCTCAAACGAGCCCCGGAAAGCTTTGAAGGCAGCTTGGCGACCGGGTTACCAAACGCCTAAAGAGCCCGCGTCCCCCAGGCGTCCGTCTCTCTAGGCAGAACAAGGAAGCGGATTGCAGGACGCGCGCACACGACTCGAAGCCATCCTCCGCGAACGCGTCGCCGTGCTCGACGGATCGTGGGGTGTTCTGATCCAGCGCCAGGTGCGAGGCGAGGAGTCGTACCGGGGCGAGCGCTTCGCGGATCACCCTCGCGACGTCGCGGGCGATCCTGACCTCCTCAACCTGACGCGGCCGGAGATCGTCCTCGGCATCCACGGTGACTACTTCGCCGCCGGTGCGGACATCGCGACGACGAACACCTTCACGGCGACCACGATCGGCCAGGCTGACTACGGGCTCGAGGGCTGGGCCTACGAGATGAACGTCGCCGGCGCCCGCCTGGCACGTGAGGCCGCGGACGAAGCGGGAGGCTTCGTCGCCGGCTCGGTCGGTCCGCTCAACGTCACGCTCTCGCTCTCGCCGCGCGTCGACGAACCGGCGTTCCGCACGCACACGTTCGACCAGATCCGCGCGGCCTATGCCGAGCAGGTGCGCGGCCTCGCCGAGGGTGGGGTCGACTTCCTGCTGATCGAGACGATCTTCGACACGCTCAACGCGAAGGCCGCGATCACGGCGGCCCTGGAGGAGGCGCCGCAGCTCCCGCTCTGGATCTCCTTCACTGCAATCGACCGCAGCGGCCGCAACCTCTCGGGGCAGACCGTCGACGCGTTCTGGTTGTCCGTCGAGCACGCGAAGCCCTTCATCGTGGGAGTCAACTGCTCGCTCGGAGCGACCCAGATGCGTCCGTTCGTCGAGGACCTCGCGCGCGTGGCGCCGACCTGGGTCGCCTGCCATCCGAACGCGGGCCTGCCGAACGAGATGGGCACGCACGACGAGCAACCGCGCGACACGAGCAGCGCGCTGCGTCAGTTCGCGCAGGAGGGCCTGGTCAACGTCGTCGGCGGTTGCTGCGGAACCACGCCGGAGCACATCAGGGCAATCGTGGCCACGACGAGGGGTCAGACCCCGCGACGCGTCGCCGAACGAGAGCACGTGACGCGGCTGAGCGGGCTCGAGCCGTTCCGGATCTTCCCGGACGCCAACTTCGTCATGGTCGGCGAGCGCACGAACGTGACCGGATCCGCGCGCTTCAGGCGTTTGATCGAAGCCGGCCACTTCCAGGAGGCGGTCGAAGTGGCGTTGGAGCAGGTCCGCGGCGGCGCGAACGTTCTCGACGTCAACATGGACGCGGACCTGCTCGATTCGGAGCAGGCGATGACGACCTTCCTCAACCTGCTTGCGACCGAGCCTGACGTCGCGCGCATCCCGATCATGGTCGACAGCTCGCGCTGGTCGGTCCTGGAGGCGGGGCTGAAGTGCCTCCAGGGCAAGGGTGTCGTCAACTCGATCAGCCTCAAGGAGGGTGAAGAGCAGTTCCTCGAGCAGGCGCGGCGCATCAAGCGCTACGGCGCCGCGGTCGTCGTGATGGCTTTCGACGAGGAGGGCCAGGCCGACACGGTGGAGCGCAAGGTGCAGATCTGTGAGCGCGCATACGGACTGCTGACCGGCGACGGCTGGGAGCCCGAGGACATCATCTTCGACCCGAACGTGCTCGCCGTCGCCACGGGAATCGAGGAGCACGCCGAGTTTGCAAAGGCGTTCATCGAAGGAACACGACAGATCAAGACGCGGTGCCCCGGCGTGAAGATCTCTGGCGGCATCTCGAACCTGAGCTTCTCCTTCCGCGGAAACGACGCCGTCCGCGAGGCTATGCATGCCGCCTTCCTCTACCACGCCATCACTGCGGGGCTCGACATGGGGATCGTCAACGCCGGCCAGCTCGCGGTGTACGAGGACATCGAGCCGGAGCTGCTCGAGCACGTGGAGGACGTCATCTTCAACCGTCGGCCCGACGCGACCGAGCGCCTCGTCGAATACGCGTCACGGGTGGCAGGCGAAGGCACGAGGCGCGAGCGCGACCTCTCCTGGCGCGAGGGGCCGGTCGAGGAACGGCTCTCGCACGCGCTCGTGCACGGCATCGTCGACTTCATCGAGGAGGACACCGAGGAGGCGCGGCAGAAGCACGCACGTCCACTCGACGTGATCGAGGGCCCGCTGATGAACGGGATGCAGATCGTCGGCGACCTCTTCGGCTCCGGAAAGATGTTCCTCCCGCAGGTCGTGAAGAGCGCGCGTGCGATGAAGCGAGCGGTTGCCTACCTCGAGCCGTATATGGAGGGCGAGAAGGCGTCCGGACGGACGCAGGGCAAGGTTGTGCTCGCCACGGTCAAGGGGGACGTGCACGACATCGGCAAGAACATCGTCGGGGTCGTTCTCGGCTGCAACAACTACGAGGTCCTCGACCTGGGCGTGATGGTGCCGGCCGATCGCATCCTCGACACGGCCGTCGAGGAAGAGTGCGACATCGTGGGATTGTCCGGTCTGATCACCCCGTCGCTGGACGAGATGGTCAACGTGGCGAAGGAGATGGAGCGCCGGGAGCTCGCGCTGCCGCTGCTGATCGGCGGGGCCACGACTTCGAAGCAGCACACCGCGGTCAAGATCGCGCCGGAGTATTCCCGGCCGACCCTGCACGTCCTGGACGCCTCACGCGTTGTCCGCGTCGTCGCCAGCCTGCTCGATCCGGCACGCAAGCTCGAGCTGGACGACGAGAACCGAGAGCTGCAGGATCGACTGCGGGAGCAGTATGCCGAGAAGGAACGAAAGCCGCTGCTGCCACTCGAGGAGGCCCGTGCGAACAAGGAGCAGGTGCCGTTCGACGATTTGCCGATCCCACCGTTCACGGGCACGCGGACGTTCGACGTAGAGCTCGAAACGCTGCGGAGCTTCATCGACTGGCAGTTCTTCTTTCACGCCTGGGAGCTCAAGGGCAAGTTCCCCGGGATCCTCGACCAGCCCGCCGCGCGCGAGCTCTACGACGACGCGCAGACGCTGCTCGGCGAGATCGTGCGCGACGGGTCTCTGCAGGCGCGCGGCGTGTACGGCTACTGGCCGGCGCGCTCAAACGTCGACGATGTGGTGCTCGACGAGGGAACGCGGTTCACCTTCCTGCGGCAGCAGTCGGCGTACGGCGATTCGCGGCCGAACCGCTGTCTGGCGGATTACGTCAGCTCAGACGGCGATCACATCGGCGCCTTCGCCGTCGCCGTCCATGGAGCGGACGAGCTGGCCGCGCGGTACGAAGCCGAGCAGGACGACTACCGCGCGATCATGGTCAAGGCGCTCGCAGATCGCTTCGCCGAGGCGTTTGCCGAGTACCTGCATCGGCAGGCGCGCCGCGAGTGGTACGAGCCCGGCGAGCACCTGAGCAACGACGACCTTCTGGCCGAGCGCTTCCGCGGCATCCGTCCCGCCTTCGGTTACCCAGCCTGCCCGGACCACACCGAGAAGCGGAAGCTGTTCGATCTCCTCGGAGCCGAAGCCGCCGGGCTCGAGCTGACGGAGTCCTTCGCGATGACACCCGCGGCCGCAGTGAGCGGGATCTACCTCGCGAATCCGAGCGCCCGCTACTTCTCCGTCGGACGCCTCGGTCGCGACCAGGTCGAGGACTACGTGGCCCGAAAGGGGATGACGCTCGAAGAAGGCGAGCGCTGGCTTTCGCCGAATCTCGGCTACGAGGCCCGTTCGAGGGAGGAAGTGCTGAACCGCTGAGCGCCTGCAACCGATGGAGACACCGTGACCCGCCGCCTTCTGACCGTCTTGCTGCTGTCGTTCCTCGTCGCCGGCACGGCGACTGCCGCCGCACGCAAGCCGACCGATCCACAGAAGCGGATCAACCCGGCCGACCAGGCCTGGGCCGCCGCGATCCGCATCCACCGGGGCGATCTCGGCTCAGGCGATTGGCGCGTCGAGCAATCGCCGGACTCGAGCGTCGCCGCGCCGCAGGGCTGCAAAGACCCCGACCTGTCAGACCTCGTCGAGACCGGCGAGGCCGAGAATCCGGACTTCTCGCGGAACGGAAGCTTCGTGGGGTCCGGAGCGGCGATCTTCTTGACGGCGAAGCACGCGACTGCCGCCTTCCAGCGTGTGGCGCGCCAGTCGTTCAGCCGTTGCATGGCCAGCGCCTTCAAGCAAGGACTCGGAAGCTCGGGCGCCCGGCTTCGCATTCTCTCGAGCGGTCCGATCCCCATGAGGAGCCCGGCGCCCCATTACGTCTCGGGTCGTGTCCGCTTCTCGGTCTCCGGTGCCGCTGCGACGATCACCGGCCAGATCAGCTTCTACTTCTTCGCCAGGGGTCGGGCGATCGGCATGCTCCTCGTCGCCTCGATCGGCAAGCCTCTGCAGCCGATCCCGGCGTCACTCGAGCGACGACTGGCCGCACTCGTCGCCTCGCGCCTGAAGCGGTAGCGCCCCGAGCGTTCCAACCGTGGGCCCGACTGACTAGCCGGGGGGTCGGCTATCCTCACGAGCGGCTGGCGCCCTCGAACCGGGCGCCGTCCTGTTTCTTGGCCTGATGAAGACCACGCTGAAGAGAGGGATGGGGCGAGGCGCGACCCTGAACGGCGACGGTCGCGCGGTCTACCCTCCAGGAGTCCACACGCCGATGCGGCGCTACCGCCAGCCTGACCGGCAGGGACGCAGCCCGTGGCAACTCGTCCGGACGGTGGTTCTCTGGGTGATCCTGTCGGCGCTGGTGGTGGCCGGCGGGGCGGCCGGGGCGGCGTACCTCAAGACGCACGAGTTCATCGCCGCGATCAGCCCGAAGACGAAGGCCGACCGGGCGGCGGCCAAGCGGCTCGACGCCGCGATCCCGGGGCAGCCGACGGTCGCTCTTGTCATAGGTACTGACCGGCGCAAAGGCTTCCAGTCCGATCTGACCGGGCGCTCCGACACGCTGATCCTCGTCCGCGCCGATCCGGGCACGAACTCGCTCTCGATGCTCTCGTTCCCTCGTGACCTCGTGGTGACGATCAAGTGCCCGGGACATCCCGACCACCGCGACCGCATCAATGCCGCCTTTTCGGAGTGCGGTTCGGCCGGCAGCCTCGAGACGGTGCGCGCGCTCACGGGTCTGCCGATCAACTACTTCGTCACGGTCAACTTCCGGGGTTTCTCGCAGCTCGTCAACAACCTCGGCGGGGTCTGGGTCGACATCGACCATCGGTACCTCTGCGACCCGAGCACCTGTCCCGGTGTCTCGAAGATCAACCTCTTCCCCGGCTACCAGAGGCTGAATGCGTCGAACGCTCTCGCCTTCGTGCGCTACCGCCACTTCGACTCGGATCTCTTCCGCAACGCGCGCCAGCAGCTCTTCCTCAAGGCGCTGAAGCAGCAGATCTCGTCGCAGCTCGACCTCTCCACCGTGTTCGCGATCGTGAACGCCGTCGAGAAGAACGTCGTCGTGGGCCGAGGCGGAAACAAGCCTCTCGATCCGCAGACGCTCAAGGACTACGTCTACTTCGCCCACGGCCTACCGAGCGGCCACGTCTTCCAGTCCAAGATCGAGAACCTGACGGGAGGGAACGAGCTCTACGCCACGTCCGGCGACATCTCCGCGGCCGTGCGTGACTTCGTCCAGCCGGACGTGAACTCGCCTGCCAAGGCACGCGACGTTGCTCTCGGGATCAAGCGACGCTCGCATGCACCGCGGCCTCGCGACGTCACCACGAGCGTCCTGAACGGCAACGGCGTCGCCGGCTCGGCCGCCAACGCCGCGTACGAGCTCGGCCAGCGCGGCTACAAGATCGTCTTGCCGGCGACCGGGAAGCCGCAAAACGCTCCGAACTTCACATACTTCCGAACGACCGTCTACTACGACCCAACCCAGCCGCGCGCGAAGGCTGCTGCTTCGAGCCTCGGGAACCTGTTCGGGGACGCCGCGGTGCAGCCTCTGCCGCCGGCCTTCGCTCGGCTCGCCAACGGTGCAATGGCAACGGTCGTGGTCGGCCAGAACTTCCACGGCTCCATTGCCCCCGCGCCCGTCGACAGGACGCCGACGCGTCAGCCCGCTCACGTGACGCCGAATGCGGCACTCACCCGGTCGCTGCTTCTGCAGGTCCGCAAACGCGTGCGGTTCAGGCTGCAGCTGCCGCGGCTCGTCGAGAGCTCGTCGCGCCTGGAGTTCGACGCGCCCATTCGCGTCTACAACATCAGCAAGGGCCACCGCGCAGTGCGCTTGACGTTCCGGATCGGGTCGAACGAGTACTGGGGCATCGAGGAGACGAACTGGAACGACGCGCCGGTTCTGGCCGAACCCAGCTTTGTCCAGAAGATCAAGGCCCGTGAGTACGACCTCTACTACTCGGGCCCGCACCTGCACATGGTCGTCTTGCGCAAGGACGGGGCCACCTACTGGGTCGTGAACTCCATTCTCGATTCCCTTTCGAACGAGACGATGCTGGCGATTGCGAAAGGGCTCGTACCGCTCCCCAAGTAGGCTTTCCGGTCGGCATGGCGGAATCTCGGAAGATCGGCGTCTTCGGCGCGGGCTGGGTCGGGCTCGTGACCGGCGGCTGCCTCGCCGATCTCGGTCATGAGGTTGTCGTCCGTGACGTCCTGCCCGAGCGAATCGAGGCACTCGAGGCGGGCCGGTTGCCCTTCCACGAGCCGGGGCTCCCCGACGTGCTCGAGCGAAACCGCGAACGCATCCGGTTCACGCTCGCCGCGGATGCCCTCGCAGATGCCGACGTCCTCTTCATCTGCGTGCAGACGCCACCGACCTATTCCGGCGATGCGGACCTCTCCTACGTCTGGACGGCGCTCGACGACCTGCCGCGGGTCGAGCGAAGGCAGTTGCTCGTGATGAAGTCGACGGTGCCCGTCGGAACCGGGGACAAGGTTCGAGCCGCGCTCGAGGCTCGCGGGCTGATGAACGTCGGCTACGTGTCGAACCCGGAGTTCCTCGCCGAGGGCCGCGCGGTTCACGACTTCCTCAATCCCGACCGTCTCGTGATCGGTGCCTTCCTCGAGGAAGATGCAGCGGCCGTGGAGAAGTTGTACGACGGCATCGAAGCACCGGTCGTCATGACCGACGTCGCCTCCGCGGAGATGATCAAGCTCGCCGCGAACGCGTTCCTGATGACGCGCATCTCGTTCATCAACGAGATCGCGAACGTGTGCGAGGCGGTGGGCGCGGACGTCGTGGAGGTGGCGAAGGGCGTCGGGCTCGACCACCGTCTCGGCTCGCACTTCCTGCGCGCGGGCATTGGCTTCGGTGGTTCCTGTTTTCCGAAAGATTCGCTCGCCCTCAAACAGCTCGCGTCGAACTCCGGCTACCACTTCCAGTTGCTCGGCGCCGTCATCGAGGTAAACGAGCTGCAGAAGCGGCGGGTCATCCAGAAGCTGCAGAAGCATCTCGGCAAGCTGCGCGGCAAGAAGGTCGCGTTGCTCGGGCTCGCCTTCAAGGCCGGCACCGACGACATGCGAGAGGCGCCTTCGCTCGTGCTTGCATCGCGGCTCCTCGCCGAGGGCGCAGAGGTGCGAGCATGGGATCCGGTCGCCCGTCCCGGCGAGCTGATGAAGGGCGCCGTGCTCTCTGAAACCGTGCTCGATGCCGTGCGGGGCGCGGACGCCGCGGTGATCGTGACCGAGTGGGACGAGCTGCGCGAGCTGGCGACGGCGGAGACGCGCGAAGCGATGGCGCGACCGCTGATCATTGACGGGCGCAACCTGCTCGACCCTGCGGAGACGCGGCGTGCCGGTTTCGCGTACGAAGGCATCGGCCGGCCGAGCTCGCCGTTCGAGGCGTTGCCGGAGACGGCGGAACCGGCGGTGAAGTCGCCCGTCCGCGTCAGGGGACCGGGGGAGGGGGTCTGGGGGAACCGGGAGGTTCCCCCAGAGGATGCGAAAAGGCTCGACCCACAGGAACCCTCGGGCGACCGAGAGCTCTCGTAATTGGAGGCGATCATTCTCGCGGGCGGGCAGGCGACGCGTCTCGGCGACGCGGCTCGTGGTCATCCGAAGGCGCTCGTCCCGATCGCCGGTCACCCACTCGCCGAGTACCAGGTGGCGCAGCTCGTGCGCGCAGGGGTGGACCGGGTCATCGTTAGCTGCGCGGCCGGCCAGGACAAGCTGTTCAAGGCGAAGCTTTCCGGCCTTGGTGCGGAAATCGTCGCGGTCGGAGAGCCCGAGCCGCTCGGGCGCGGGGGAGGCTTGCGCTTCGCTGCAGGACAGCGCGAGGAGTCCGGACCGCTCTATGCACTCAACGGCGACGAGTTGACCGACGTCGACCTGCGGGCCTTGCTGGACTCGCACGAGGACCACCCGAGCGCTGCCGCCACGATCGTCGTTGCCCCGCTCACCTCGCAGTTCGGCGTGGTGGAGCTCGCAGAGGGCGACCGCATCAGCGGGTTCCGCGAAGCGCCGCGTCTGCCGCACTGGGTCAACGCCGGCGTCTACGTGCTGGACGAGGAAGCCCTGTCCCGTCTGCCGGAGCGCGGCGACCACGAACAGTCCACCTTTCCGGAGCTCGCCGGCGAGGGAACGTTGTTCGCCTTTCGCCATGAAGGTCTCTGGATCACCGTGAACACTCCAAAGGACCTCCAACGCGCCGAGAGTCACTACGCGGCACATCCGGAACTGCGTCCGACCTTGGCCCGGAATCGCAGCTGACGGATCTCCCCGCCGGAGAGCTGGTGGTGTTTCTCCCGGCGGTACGTTCTGCATAGAGTCGCCTCGTGAGCGTCGACTCACCCAACCTCGACCGGCTCGGCGACTGGGAGTTCGAGCCGCGGAAGGTCGAGAAGCCCTGGGGCTCCGAGCTGATCTGGGCCGAGACCGAGGACTACGTCGGCAAGGTGCTGTTCGTCAGGGCGGGAGAGTCGCTCAGCCTCCAATTCCATCGACAGAAAGATGAATCGTGGCTTGTCCAGCAGGGACGAGCCAAGCTCGAGCTCGGTTCCGCCGGTGACCCCGTCCTGAGCGAGGCGGTGATCGCCGCCGGCGCCTGCTTCCGCTTCCGGCCGGGGACGGTCCATCGGGTCACCGCGATCGAGGACACGACCATCCTGGAGGTCTCCACCCCCTACCTGGACGACGTCGTCCGGCTCGAGGACCGTTACGGACGGGAGGGAACCTCGGAACCTTGACATAGTTGTGTTAAGGTCTCGCCGGGATGGAGGAGATGACAGTCGGCGAGGCCGCCGCCCAGACGGGCTGGTCGCCCAGGATGCTTCGCTACCTGGAGGCGGCCGAGCTCGTGATTCCGAGGCGCGGCGCGAACGGCTACCGCTCCTACGGGCTCCTCGAGCTCAATCAGCTTCGCTCGCTACGCGAGCTGCGCGGCCGCTTCGGCGTCGAGCTCACCGAGATCGCCTTCGCAGCTAGGCTCGACCGCGAGCCGGCCCTGCATGCGGCGGTCGAGACGTGGCTCGCCGGGACTCGGCTCTCCGCCCTCGACTGGGAACAGCGAAAGCACGAGCGCCTGCTCGTCGCATAACGAAAGGACTGAATGGCCACGACCAAACGCCATGACGTGAAGGATCTCGCGCTTGCGCCGGAAGGCGTGCGCCGCATCGAGTGGGCCGACCGCCAGATGCCGGTGCTCGCCGCGATCCGCGAGCGCTTCGACCGCGAGCAGCCGCTCGCCGGCTACCGAATCTCCGCGTGCCTGCACGTGACGACAGAGACCGCGAACCTCGCCCGCACCCTCAAGGCCGGCGGCGCCGACGTGGTGCTCTGCGCTTCGAATCCCCTCTCGACCCAGGATGACGTGGCGGCGGCACTCGTCGAGGAGTACGACATCGCCGTCTTCGCGATCAAGGGCGAGGACAACGACACCTACTACGCGCATATCGAGGCGGCCGTCGACCACAAGCCGCAGCTGACGATGGACGACGGCGCAGACGTGATCGGCGTTCTCCACTCGGCGCGGCGTGAGCAGCTCGGCGACATCATCGCCGGGACCGAGGAGACGACCACGGGAGTGATCCGGCTCAAGGCGCTCGAGCGTGACGGCGCTCTGGGCTTCCCGGTCATCGCCGTCAATGACGCGCAGACGAAGCATCTGTTCGACAACCGTTACGGCACGGGGCAGTCGACGATCGACGGGATCATCCGCGCGACCAATGTCCTGCTTGCGGGGAAGCGCTTCGTTGTTTCCGGCTACGGCTGGGTCGGCCGCGGCGTCGCGTCGCGGGCTCGGGGGATGGGCGCGCACGTGATCATCACCGAGGTCGATCCCATGCGGGCGCTCGAAGCGACCATGGACGGCTACGAGGTCCTGACGATGGAGCAGGCGGCGCCGATCGGCGACCTCTTCTGTACCGCGACCGGCGACAAGTCCGTCATCCGCAAGGAGCACATGGAACGGATGAAGGACGGCGCGATTCTTGCCAATACGGGGCACTTCAACGTCGAGATCGACATTCCGGCGCTGAAGGGGCTGGCAAGCGAGACGCGTGAGGCGCGCTCCTTCGTGGAGGAGTTCACGCTCTCCGACGGCCGGCGAATCTATCTGATCGCGGACGGCCGGCTCGTCAACCTCTCGGCCGCCGAGGGCCACCCGGCTCTGGTGATGGACATGTCTTTCGCGAATCAGGCATTGTCCGCCGAGTACGCGATCCAACACGCCGCCGAGCTCGAGCGCCGCGTCTATCCCGTGCCCGAGGAGATCGACCGGGAGATCGCCCGCCTGAAGCTCGAGACCATGGGCGTGGAGATCGACAAGCTCACGGAGGAGCAGGAGAGGTACCTGGCCTCGTGGGACGAAGGAACCTAGGCGTCGCTCGCGATGCCGACCAGTAGAGGACGTGCTGGCTTTGCCAGCACGTCCGTTTTCTTAACGCGTGGGTCTAGTCTCTAGCGCTCGTGAAGCGAGCGCTAGACCAGGCCGACATCGTTCGGTACGAGGAGGACGGGCCGAAGGTCGTCCTCCTCGACCAGCGCCGGCTTCCCGACGAGGTCGTCGACTTGGAGTGCGGAACGGTGGCCGAGCTCGTCACAGCGATCCGCGACCTCGCGATCCGCGGCGCGCCTGCGATCGGCATCGCGGCCGCGTACGGCCTCGCCCTCGCGGCCGAGCGCGGTGAGGACCTCGAGTCGGCCTCGGCCGCGCTCGCGGCAGCACGCCCGACGGCGGTCAACCTGATGTGGGCGCTCGAGCAGATGCGGGACGATCCCACTCCGGAGCGCGCACGCGCGTTGCACGACGACGAGGTTGAGCGGTGCCGCGCGATGGCGTCGCACGCCGCGGAGTTGTTCGCTCCCGGAACGAGCGCGCTCACTCACTGCAACGCTGGCGGTCTTGCGACCGGAGGCTACGGAAGCGCGGTCGGCGCGCTCCGAACGGCGTGGGAGCGTGGGTTGCTTGCGCGCGTTTGGGTCGACGAGACCCGCCCGCTGCTGCAGGGGTCGCGCCTCACAGCGTGGGAGCTCGAGGCGGCCGGCGTCCCGCACGCTGTGATCGCCGACTCGGCTGCTGCATCGCTGATGGCGTCGGGCGAAGTCGACTGCGTCGTCACGGGCGCCGACCGAATCGCCGCGAACGGCGACACCGCCAACAAGATCGGGACGTACTCGCTCGCAGTCGCGGCCGCGCACCACGGGCTTCCGCTCTACGTCGTCGCTCCGACCTCGACCGTCGACCTCGAAACTCCGACGGGCGCCCAGATTCCGATCGAGGAGCGGCCCGCGGCCGAGATCTCGACAAGGTTCGAGGCGCGCAACCCCGCCTTCGACGTCACGCCGGCCGAGTTGATCTCCGCAATCGTGACCGAGATCGGCGTCCAGCGCGCGCCGTACGCGCAGTCGCTCGCAGCCCTCGCATGAAGGCACTGATCCTGGCGGCGGGATACGCAACTCGCCTGCGACCTCTGACCGATGCGATTCCGAAGCAGCTCTTGCCCGTCGGCGGTCGCCCGATGGTCGACTGGATCCTCGACCGCATCGAGGAGACGAGCGCCGACGAGGTGCACCTGGTCACCAACGCTCGCTTCGCGGCCGACTTCGGGCGTTGGGCCGAGGACAAGGACGTCGTTGTGCACAACGACGGGACGACGTCGAACGAGGACCGGTTGGGGGCGATCGGCGACATCCGCTTTGTCGGCCTCGACGACGATCTCCTGGTCATCGCGGGCGACAACCTCTTCGACTACTCGCTCGCGGACTACGAGGCCTACTGGCGGGAACGGGAGGGGAGCTGCATCGCCGTGCTGGACGTCGGTGATCGCGAGCTCGCCAAGAAGTACGGCATCGTCGACGTCGACGAGGACGATCGCGTGATCGGCTTCGTCGAGAAGCCCGCCGATCCGCCGACGACGCTCTGCGCCACTGCGACCTATCTGTACACGCGCGAGCACGCGGGACTGATCGCCACCTACCTTGCCGAAGGAAATCCTCCGGATCAGCCCGGGAACTACATCGCCTGGCTTCACCGGCTTGCGCCGGTCTACGCGTATCGCTTCGAGGGGGAGTGGTACGACATCGGCGACCGCGACCAGCTGCTCGAGGCCGACAACAGGATGCGGCGCCGTCACGGTCTGCGCGAGCGGACCGAATATTCACCCAGTTGACACGAGGACGGCACAGCTGACGCCGTAGCGTGTTCGCTCGTGCTCGACCTGCTGCTGCCGCAGCGCTGCCTCGTCTGTGCCCGTCCCGGCAAACAGGTCTGCGAGGACTGCACCGCCGGGCTGCGGCGAATCGCGCCACCCCTCTGCGAGCGCTGCGGCGCGCCAACCGTGTGGCCGGTACGCCGTTGCGTCGAGTGCGCCGGACGCCGGCTCGCCTTCGGGCGCGCTCGGGCGGCTGTCGAGTACGAGGATCCGGTCCCTCTCATCGTCGCAGCCTGGAAGGAACGAGGATTGCGACGTCTTGCCGACTGGGCGGCCGAGCTCGTCGCCGAGGCTCTGCCGGCTCCGGGCGGCGCGTGCATCGTCTTCGTGCCGGGAGATCCGGATCGGCGTCTCAGGCGCGGCCATGCCGCCGAGCGTCTCGCTGCCGAGCTGGCGGAGCGTTGGTCGTTGCCCTGTCAGCCGCTGCTCCGCCGAACACGGGGCTCCGTTCCGCAACGCGGCCTGCGGCAGACAGAACGGCGGCGAAACGTCGCAGGAGCTTTTAGCGCACGGGGGCGCGTACCCACTCACCTGACCCTTGTTGACGATGTCTACACGACCGGCGCGACGGTCGATGCTGCCGCCTCTGCGCTCCGAAAAGGGGGTGCCAGACGCGTCGACGTCGTCACGTTCGCCCGCACGATTCGCGTGCGCTAGGGTGAGATTCCCGGCTCACAAGGAGGCGCATGCGACTTCAGGTGAAGGGCAAGAACGTCGAGGTCAGCGACACGATTCGCCGGTATGCCGAGGAGAAGATGCGCAAACTCGACCGCCAGCTGCACGACCTGGCGGAGGTCGAGCTCGAGCTTCGCGTCGAGAAGAACCCTTCGATCGCCGACAACCAGGTGGCAGAGGTGACCGTTTGGACGAAGGGCCCGACGCTTCGAGTGACAGAGGCATCGACGGACATGAAGGCGTCGATCGATCAGCTGACCGAGAAGCTGCTGCGCCAGGTGGAGCACGTTCGCGGCAAGCGCAGGGGCAGGCAAGTGCGTGGCAACGGCAGTCCGCCCGGAGGTTCCATGAGCATTCCCACCGACGATGAAGAGGCTGGCCCGCAGATCGTCAGGACGAAGCAGTTCTCCGTGAAACCGATGAGCGCCGAAGAGGCTGCGCTCCAGCTGGACCTGATCGGGCACGACTTCTTCGTCTTCCGCAGCGACGAGTCCGGAGAGATCAACGTCCTTTACCGCCGGCGCGACGGAGGGTACGGGCTGATCGAGCCGCAGGGGTAGGTAGTGGGGCTCTTCCGGCGCAAGCCGCTACACGAGCGGCTTGCCGAGGAGGGCGGTCTCGTCGAGCCGTCGACCGAACCGCCCTTTACAGGAGTCATTCCCGAGAC
>JBKPTB010000047.1:0-3686 GCA_046735315.1 Actinomycetota bacterium | reverse complement strand
ATGACCTTCGTCAGCCCGCTCGGCGCGCTCGTCGCACTCGCGGTCGTCGGGCCGCTTGCTGCGTTTCTGCTCGCGGAGCGCAACCACGATCGGGTGGTCGGCATTCTCGGACTTCCGGGGACGCGCCCCGTGTCGCGCTGGGCGGTCGTCACGGCCCTCGTCGCGATCGCCGCCCTGCTCGGCGCTGCCGCGGCGCAGCCAACACTCGTCAACCGATCCGCCCGCGAGGTGAGGAGCGACGCCGCCGCCTTCTTCGTCATCGACACCTCGCGGTCGATGCTCGCATCCTCAGGTCCCGGCGAGCCCACACGCTTCGCTCGGGCGAAGAAGTTCGCGCTGCGGTTCCGCAACCAGCTGCCGGACATTCGTGTCGGGCTCGCGACGATGACCGACCGGGTCCTCCCGACGATCTTTCCGACGGCCGACCGGCAGGCGTTCGATGTAGCGATCCGGCAGTCGATCGGGATCGAGCGGCCACCACCGAGCGACGGCTCGAACACGCTGATCACCACGCTGAGCGCCCTGACGCGGATCGCCCTGGACAACTACTTCGAGCCGGAGGCGAAGCACCGTCTCGTGGTGCTGCTGACGGACGGAGAGAGCGCTCCGTTCTTCGACGGAAGCATCGGTGCGCTCTTTCGCGGGCCTCCCCAGGTGCACACGATCTACGTGCAGTTCTGGCAGCGAGGCGAGCACGTGTATCTCCCAAACGGAAAACCCGAGCCCCGCTATCGGACGGACCCGGCCGCCGAGCGGACGATCAGGCGTCTCGCCGACGCATCCGACGGAGTGGCGATCGAGAACGAGAATGTCAAGTCCGCCGTTGAGACGGCCCGCATGATGCTTGGCAACGGCCCAAGGGTCTCCGACGTGCGCGAGCGCCGGCGCGTCGATCTTGCGCCGTACCTGGCTTTTGGCGTCCTTGCTCCGCTTGGCTTCCTGCTCTACCGGCGCAACGTCTGACACAACTTCGCGGCTTCGAGCCACAAAGTTCACGTATGGTCCGGCCGGTGGCCGTCACGGAGGCCCGAACGCCGCCGCTCTTCGAGCAGTTCTTCGCCGTCCGGCGGTTCGCCGCTGCATTGTCCTTCACGGCCGACGGCGAGCAGCTGCTGTTCGCCAGCAACCTCTCTGGACAGTTCAATCTCTGGCGCGTTCCGATTCAGGGAGGCTGGCCCGACCAGCTGACCGCCTTCACGGACGAGACCGTGCGCGGTCTCGGCGTGGCGCGCGACGGGCGCATTCTGCTGTGCGCCGATCACGACGGCGATGAGTTTCACCAGCTGTACCTGCTCGATCCGGACCGCGGTTGGCCGGAGCGGCTCACCGACGAGCCGCAGGTTCAGCATTTCGTCGGCAGCGATGCGTGGTCTCCGGACGGAAGCAAGTTCGCGTACGCCGCCAACGCACGCAAGCCCAGTGACATGGAGATCTGGGTGCGCGACGCGGAGTCGGGTGACACGCGTCCCGTGTTCGGCGAAGGGAAGTTCTCGTTCCCGGGCCCCTGGTCGCCCGACGGCTCCCAGTTGCTCGCGCTCGACTTCCGCAACAACAGCGACGTGTCGATCTTCCTCGTCGACGTGGAAGCGGGCGAGTCGCGCGAGCTGACGCAGCACGAGGGTGACGCGATCTTCCTTCCGGGAGCCTGGGCACGAGACGGATCCGGCTTCTACCTGGTTACCGACGAGGACAGCGAATTTCGCGGGCTGGCGTTCTACGACCTGCGCGCCGATCGCTGGGACTGGGTCGAGGAGCCGCGGCACGATGTCGAGGATCTGAAGGTCTCCGCGGACGGGCGCGTTCTGGCGTGGCTGGTCAACGAGGAAGGCTACGACCGTTTGCGGCTTCGCGAGCTCGACGGCGGGGCCGATCTCCCGGCCCCGGAGCTTCCGGCGGGCTCGCGTCCCCATCTCACCGGCGCGCAGCCACCGCTCGCGCTTTCGCCGGACGGGTCGCACGCCGGGCTGATCCTCTCGAGCCCGAGGCGGCCGCCCGAGGCGTGGGTGGTAGAGACCGCCACCGGCCACGCCTGGCCGGTGACCGACAGCCGGATCGGGGGATTGCGGGAAGACGACCTCGTCGACGCCGAGCTGGTCAGCTATCGGAGCTTCGACGGACGCGACATTCCAGCCTGGCTGTATCGGCCGGCCGGAGGGGGCAAGGCCCCGGTGGTCCTGTCCATCCACGGCGGGCCGGAGGCGCAGGAGAAGCCGGTCTACCAGCCGGTGTACCAGTACCTCCTTTCCCGCGGCATCGGCGTGCTCGCGACGAACATCCGCGGCTCGACGGGGTACGGCAAGTCGTATCAGCGACTGGTGCAGCGCGACTGGGGCGGCGGTGACATGCAGGACTGGGAGCACGCGGTCAAGTGGCTGCGCGCGCAAGGCTGGGTCGACCGCGAGCGGATCGGCGTATTCGGCGGCTCGTATGGAGGCTTCGCCGTCCTCACCTGCGTGACGCGCCTGCCGCAGTACTGGGCGGCGGCCGTCGACATCTTCGGCCCGTCGAATCTCGTCACGTTCGCCAAGGCGGTGCCGCCGACGTGGAAGCGCTTCATCGCTCGCTTCGTCGGAGATCCGGACACCGAGGCGGGCTTCCTCATGGAGCGCTCGCCGATCACCTACGTGGAAAACGTGCAGGCGCCCCTCCTGGTGATCCAGGGAGCGACGGATCCACGCGTCGTCAAGGGCGAATCGGACCAGCTGGTCGAGAAGCTGCAATCACTCGGCCGCGAGGTCGAGTACGTCGTCTTCGACGACGAAGGCCACGGTTTCACGAAACGACCGAACGAGCTGAAGGCCTATCGCCTGGCGGCCGAGTGGCTCGAGCGTCACCTAACTGCTGGGGTCAGCCCCTAGAGGGTCTGACCCCTTAGGGTTCATCCTCGGAGCGCCTCCAGGTCGCGGCGAAACGCGTCGTCGTCGAGCCGGCCGGGGTCGTCGTCCGGGAACGGGAAGGGCCAGCCGGGCTTCGGATCGTCCGCGTAGCGCGGCACGACGTGCGTGTGCAGATGTGGTAGCTCGTTGCCGAGGATGTGGTAGTTGAGCTTTACGGGCTGCAGGCGCTGCTCGATCCTGCGTCCGGCCTCGAGAACCTCCCGCCAGTACTGCGCCGCCTCGTCTTCGGAGAGGTCCGTCGGCTCGGCGACATGCCGTCCACGCCAGATGATGACCGAGTAGCCGCGCTGGATGTTCCGCCTCTGAAGGTAGGCGTCCGAGACCTCGCCCGCGAAGAAGCGGGCGCCATACTCGGTCTCGTCGGGGCGGCCCTGGGCGCACATCGGGCAGCCCTCACCGCGCTTGAGCGCGTAGAAAGACTTTGGCCACTCCATGCCGCCGACGTTAGCATCGGCACCAGGAGTGCCCGAGACGCCGGAACAGTTTTACGGGCGCGCCAAAGGTGCGCTGCGGATGCCGCCCATCGAGGACTGGGAGACCTTCCCGTTCGAGGGTGACATCCGGCCGCGCGCGTTACAGCCGCCGGCGGACCATGAGAAGCCGCGCGGCGGCGAGGGTGGGATCGACTGCTACGCCTGCAACAAGGTCGCGGACGACCTGATCTGGGAGGACGAGCGGTGGCAGTTGACGGCGATCGGGCCGACTGGTCTGCCAATCGTCTTGATCCTCGAGCCGAAAGAGCATTACGACATCGAGACGCTGCCCGCCGAGTTGGCGGCGGAGATGGGG
>JBKPTB010000046.1:0-5059 GCA_046735315.1 Actinomycetota bacterium | reverse complement strand
GATGCCGCCGCGGAGCCGAGAATGCATGCCCACGAGCACGTTCTCGAGCGCTGACATCTGCTGGAAGAGGCGGATGTTCTGAAACGTGCGCCCGACGCCGCGCTGCGTGATTGCGTGCGGAGGCAACCCTGTGATGTCTTCGCCGTCGAACCGAACCTGGCCCGTCGTCGGCTTGTACACGCCTGTGAGCATGTTGAAGAACGTCGTCTTGCCCGCGCCGTTCGGCCCGATCAAGCTGACCGTCGAGCCGCGCGGAATCGTGAAGTCCACATCGTCGACCGCGAGCAAGCCTCCGAATTCCTTGCGCAGCTGCGCCGTGACAAGAACGTCGTCGCTCATTGGGCGGCTTCTGCCCAACGAGCAAGGGAAGGGGCCTCGGGGGAAACCCTGCGGTTTCCCCTTTCGTGCTCCTCCGCTGACGCGGCGATCTCAGCGGCGCGTTGGCGGAGGCGACACCCGAAGAAGGGAGCTCGTGAGGGAAACATGGTTCCCCTCACGGGAGCGAGCCGAAAGCGAGCGACGCTCACGATCATGCCTCCTCGTCCTGAATAGGCGTGTCGTGCACACCGGTCTCGAATTCGAGCTGCCGCCGCCGCTCGGGGAAGAGTCCCTGCGGTCGCAGCAGCATCACGAGCACGATGATCGCCCCGTAGATCCCGTACGTGATGAGCGGCGCGTTCAGGCAGCCGCCGCTGACCACGGACGACGGGTTCTGCTTGGTGGGGTCGCACACGAGGATGTGATCGTTCATCCACCCGTTGAAGTTGGCGATGCCTTCGAGGTTGAGGTACTCGAGGACCGCCGCGCCGGCGATGACCCCCCAGACATTGCCCATCCCGCCGAGGATGACCATCGACAGGATGAGGATGGAGATGTTGAAGAAGAAATCGTCCGGGAAGACTCCCGTCTTGATCGTCGCGAACCACGCGCCGGCAATGCCGCCGAAGAACGCACCCGACGCGTACGCCCATGTCTTCGTGCGCATGAGCGGGATCCCCATCGCCGCGGCTGCGGTCTCGTCCTCGCGGATCGCGATCCAGGCGCGACCCAGCCGTGAGTCGCGCAGTCGTATGCTGCAAAAGATCGTGATGAGCAACAACGCGAGCGCGGTCCAGAACATCAGCGTGACGAAGTTGACGTAGGTGCCCTGTTCACGCAGGTAGCTCGCGGGCAATCCAAGGTTGCTCGACAGCCAATGACCGAAGCCCGGCGGATCGATGGGGTTGATCCCCTGCGGACCGCCGGTCAGGTCGAAACCGAGGCCGTCCCTGTCACCGTTACGTGCGATCTGGGGGAGGATCTCGCCGAAGCCGAGGGTGACGATGGCGAGGTAGTCGCCGCGTAAGCGTAGGGTGGGCAAGCCGATGATCACGCCGACGAGTGCCGCCAGGAGCCCGGCCGCGATCAGGACGAGCCAGATCGTCAAGTGAATCCCGCCCACTTGCAGAATCCCTTTCTCAGCCACTGACCCGACGTCGATGTTGAGGCCGTACGCGGCGAAGTGCGGCGACGCCAACCACGCCGCGGTGTAGGCGCCGATTGCGTAGAACGCGACGTAGCCGAGATCGAGCAGGCCCGCATAGCCCACGACCATGTTCAGACCGATGGCCATGATCGCGAAGATGACGATCGACACCATCGTGTCCATGTTCGGAAACGCGTTGAAGACCGGCAGCGTGAACAGAAACCGCTGGTAGTCCGTCTGCTGGATGAAGTACGGGTAGGCGGCGACGAGGGCCAAGACGGTCACAGGCAACGCAAACCGCCGCACCCTCCGGGGCAACAGGTAGAGCGCGTAGGTGATTGCGAGCAGGACGAGGACTGACGGATCCGGTGCCAGGCCGCCTGCCCACGCGACCAGCAGGACGATCCCTCCTATGAGAAGCGGCGGCAGCGCGCGCTGCAGGAGCGGCGCCCGCCGTCTCCAGCGCCCGCGTGCCTCCCTCACGCCGGCACGCTCGAGCCCGAGCCAGAACCCCGTCTGTGCGCTGCGCGCCAGGAGGAGCACCAGGATTGCTGCCACGATCACGTACAGGTCAGAGGTCCGCCGCAGCACGCCCGTGGCGATTCCAGTCACGATGAGCGCAAGGATCGCGGTCGCTACCACGGCGCGTCGCGCGGCCAGTGGCCACTCGCTCCAGTGCGCCGCAACGGCAAACCGCTGCACGCGCTAGCCGCCCTCGGGCGTTCGCTCGCCGAGAAGGCCCTGCGGGCGAAACACCAGGATCGTGATCAGGATCGCGAAGACGATCGACTCGGTCCACTTGCTCCCAGGGCTGCGCCAGGCAAGTCCCTCGTTGAAGGCCTGGATCAATCCGATCAAGAGAGAACCCAGGACCGCTCCCGGGAGATTCCCGATACCGCCCAGGACCGCGGCTGTGAACGCGAACAGCCCGAGCTGGAAGCCGGTGTAGAAGCTGATCGTCGTCGCGTAGAAGGCGAAAATGACTCCACCCGCGCCCGCCAGTGCACCGGCGACGAGGAACGTGAACGAGATCGTTCGGTCGACGTCGATCCCCATCATCGCCGCAGCGTCCTTGTCCTGCGCCGTTGCGCGCATCGCCTTGCCCTGGCGCGTGTACTGGACGAGCCAGATCAACCCGAGGAGGACCGGTACGGTGACGAGCAGAACGAACAAACGGTCCCACGTGTAGACGACGTGGCCGATCCTGAAGATCTGGCCCCCGTTCCCTGCTGAGAATTCGTTGGCCGGCAGATTGACCGGCCGGGTCCCTTTCCAGATGATCGCGACGTTCTCGAGGATGAAGGACATCCCGATTGCGGTGATCAGCGGCGCGAGGCGCGGCGCTCCGCGTAACGGCTTGTAGGCCACGCGTTCGATCGCCATGTTGAGCAGTCCGCAGCCGACCATCGCCCCGACCAACGACACGAGCATCGCGGCGATGAGAATCCCGATCGCAGGCGACGTCTGGGCGCTGATTCCGAATCCCTGCAGGGCGAGGGTCGCGGAGATCATGCCGCCGATCATGAAGACGTCGCCGTGCGCAAAGTTGATCAGCTCGAGGATCCCGTAGACGAGCGTGTAGCCGAGCGCGACGAGCGCGTACAGAGCGCCCTGAGAGATCCCGATGAGGAAAACCCGGCCGAAGTCGTCCGGAGCTTTGACGAAGTTGACGACGAGCCACGCCAGCAGGACCAGGACGAGCAGGAGTCCGAACGCGCGGCTCGCGATCGCGCCGAGATTTCGCCTGGCCTTGACAGGCTGAACGTACGTCTCGCTGACCAGATCCGCCTCCCTCAACGCGGCTGGGGAAGGACCCTAAAGCCCTTCCCCAGCCGTCTCCAAATGGGCTAGTCCAGCCTCTACTTGACCTTGCGAAGCACTGCGTAGACCGGGACGCCGGCGTTACCGCGCAGCTGGTCGAAGCTGATCCATTTCAGCGGCGCGATGTCGCCGTTCTTGTCGAAGTGGAACGTCCCCATGATGCCGTTCTTCACTTTCGTCTTGAACAGCTGTGCCGTCACCGAAGCCCGCGTCCCGTTCGAACGCTTGATGGCGTCGAGCATGATCTGCGCACCCTGCGCCTGGTACACGGCGTACGGCGGTGGGAGTGTCTTGATGCCCAGGTACTTCTTGAACGCCTTGATGAACTTCTTGCCGGTCGGCGGGAGCTTCTCGAGCGGCTGGCCCGCGTAGCTGACGTACATACCCTGCGCAGCGGAGCCCGCTGCGAGCGTCGCGGAGTAAGGCGTCCAACCGTCCGGCCCCACGAACACCGGGCCGGTACCGAGCACGGCTCGCAGGTCCTTCAGCAGCTTGGCGCCGTTGTTGCACACGATCCCGCCCAGATACACCGCGTCGGCGTTGGTCGCCTTGATGCGATTCGCGATGGCCTCATAGCTCGTGGATTTTGCGTCCCACGGCTCGAAGCCGAGGACCTTGATGCCCTGGCTCTGCGCTCTGATCCTGAAGGCTTCGGCAACGCCCTTCCCGAAGGTCTGGTTGTCGTGGAGGATGTAGACGTCCTTGATCGGCGAGAACTTCTTGCCCTGAGCCAGCCTGAAGGCCTTGCTCAGAAGCAAGTCCGAGGCCGCCGGGCCCTGGTAGTCGTCGCTCGCGGCGACGCGAACGTAATTGCGCTTTCCGGTCGGGTAGTAGATGCCCGGCTCGCCTGGATTGTTCCACGGCGCGTTGTGCGTCAGGCCGACGTTCGTGTTCGCGACGCTCAACATCCCGAGCGGGCCGCCGGGAGCACGGTTGGCGAGCGGGACGATGAGCTTGGCGCAACCGGAATTGAACGTGCCGAGGACGCCCATCACCGAGGCATTCGACGCGTAGGCCCGACCGTTCGACGTGCATTTACCGGCATCCCAGCCGCCGGTCTCGGCTGTCGAGTCGTCACAACCCTGATAGCCGACCGTGTACTTGCCTACCTTGAAGTGGTACTGCTTGTCGAGCACATACTGGATCGCCTTTTGCATGTCGATGTTCTGCGCGCGGCCTGCCCCCTGCAGTGGCAGGTCGGAGGCGATCAGAAACTGCGGCTTGCCCTTGCCCTTGTAGAACACGGAACCGCAGGCCGACGAGGGCAGGGGTGTCGCTGCCGCACTCGTCGCGTTCGCGCTGCTCGAGTAACCGACGATGACCGTGACGACGGCGGCCACGCCGACGAGCGCTAGCAACAAGAGTTTTCTCACGCTCTTCCCTCCTGTCTCCCACCGGGGTCTCGTTCGCGGGAGGAGTTCGTTGTGAGCGAGTATTTCGCGCCCCTCCCCGGCTTGCAAGGACTCGGCCCGAATCCAGGCGCTCGACGCGCAGGAAATCTCAGGTAGTCAAAGCTCTGCCAGCGGAAACGAGCGGTGCCGGCGCGGTGGCACCAGGAAGTTCTGCCGGTGGGATGTGCTCAGCACGGCGTTGAAGCCCTGGTTGCGATCGCGGCGCCCGAACGCCAGACGGGTGCCGTCGGGCAGAACGCCGTCCATGGCGAGCCGGTTCCGACGGAAGTCGTCGCTCGTTGGATTGAAGACGACGAAGTGGATCCCGGCAGCGGGGAGATCCTTCATCCCATCCCGACCGGGGCTCGCGCTCCACGCGAAC
>JBKPTB010000045.1:0-21867 GCA_046735315.1 Actinomycetota bacterium | reverse complement strand
GCCGTCCCACACCGGAGATCCGTGCTTCCAACAGGCAGACTCGGTCGCTCGGCGAGCGGCTCGCGGTCAACTTCGTCATGCAGGGGTCGAACGCGGACATCATCAAGAAGGCGATGATCGGCATCCACCGGCGACTTCGCGAGGAGGGCCGTGGCGCCCGGCTCGTCCTGCAGGTGCACGACGAGCTCCTCCTCGAAGTTCCAGAAGCGGAAATCGGCCCGGTCCGAGAGCTCGTGCGAGAGGAAATGTGCACCGCGTACCCGCTCGATCCGCCGCTGGCCGTGGAAATAGGCGTCGGCGACGACTGGAGCGAAGCAAAGGCCTAGCGGCCTTCTCGCGGCGAAAGCTGCGCTTTCGCCGCGACTTTGGGTACGCCGCTTGGCGCGGGGAACGTGCGCGGGCTCAGCCCGCGCACGTTCCCGCGAAGCGGGTACTTCAAAGATCCGCCCGAAAGCGCAGCTTTCGGGCGGAATTTGGCCGTGGCTATACTGATCGACCGCTTATGGCAATGGAGCAAACGGAGCAGAGAGTCGCCGGCGACGGCGTCTGGATCACGGGTCCCGACGGTGAGCTGATCCCGGACTACGAGTCCACTTTTCCGACGATCAACGAGGGTGAGGTCGTCCACGGACAGGTCGTCCGAGTGGACAAGGACGAGGTTCTCGTCGACATCGGCTACAAGTCTGAGGGCGTGATCCCGGTCGCCGAGCTCTCGATCCGGCGGTCGGTGAACCCGGCGGATGAGGTCTCGGTCGGGGACGAGATCGACGCGCTCGTGATGACAAAGGAGGACGCCGAGGGTCGTCTGATCCTGTCGAAGAAGCGCGCCCGCTTCGAGCTCGCTTGGAAGGCGATCGAGCGTGCCGCGGAGTCCGGCGAACCTGTGACCGGCCGCGTGATCGAGGTCGTGAAGGGCGGCCTGATCCTCGATCTCGGCGTGCGCGGGTTCCTGCCAGCATCCCTGGTCGACATCCGCCGTGTGCAGGACCTCGACGAGTTCATGGGCAAAGAGCTTCGGTGCAAGGTCATCGAGCTCAACCGCTCGCGCAACAACGTCGTCCTCTCTCGTCGCGCCGTCCTCGAGGACGAGCGGAAGGAGATGCGCCAGGCGATTCTCGACCGGCTCAACCCCGGCGATGTCGTCGAGGGGCAGATCTCGAACATCGTCGACTTCGGTGCCTTCGTCGACCTCGACGGCATGGACGGGCTCATCCACATCTCCGAGCTGTCCTGGTCGCATGTGAACCATCCCTCGGAGGTGCTCGAGATCGGCCAGACGGTCAAGGTGAAGGTTCTGGACATCGACCGCGAGCGTCAGCGCATCTCTCTCGGCCTCAAGCAGACGCAATCGGACCCCTGGCAGCAGGTGCTCGAGCAGCACAAGGAAGGCGACGTCGTGGAGGGCAAGGTGACGAAGGTGGTCACGTTCGGCGCGTTCGTCGAGATTCTCCCCGGTGTCGAGGGCCTCGTGCACATCTCGGAGCTCGCACAGCATCACGTCGAGAATCCCCGCGAAGTCGTGTCGCAAGGTGACACGGTCCCCGTATTGATCCTCGAGGTCGATGCCGAGCGTCGCCGTCTTTCGCTCTCGCTCAAGCGCGTCGATGCCGAGCGCCGCGCCGAGAATGAGCCGCCGCTCGAGGGGACTCCGCACCTGGACCTCTCGGAGGACGTCTTCACCGACTCGGCGTCCGCGCCGCCGGCACCCGAGCTGGAGCCGAAGCCTCTCGAGGAGTCGGTGGAGAGCGAAGCTGTCAGCGCGGACGATCAGGTGGACCCCGCCGCGGCCGAGGAAGAAGCCGCCGCACCCGCCGAAACCGCTGACGAGCAGCAGTAGCCGACCCGTCTCGGTCGCCCTGACCGGGGGCATCGGCGCCGGCAAGAGCGTCGCGCTCGACTCGTTCGCGCGCTACGGCGCGGCGACTAGATCCAGTGACGAGATCGTGCACGAGCTTCTGCGAGGCGATCCCGACGTGCGCCGCGCGCTCGTCGATCGGTTCGGAGCGGACGTCATCGGCGACGACGGGGCGGATCGCGCGGCAATCGCGCGCGTGGTCTTCACCGATCCGGAACAGCTGGGGTGGCTCGAGCGGCTGCTTCACCCTCGTGTCGTCCAGGAGCAGTCGAAGTGGCAGCGTGAGCTCGCCGCCGGGCCGGATCCGCCGTCGGTCACCGTCACCGAGGTGCCGCTCCTCTACGAGACCGGCGGCGAGGAGCGCTTCGACCGCGTCGTCGTCATCACCGCGGCGCCTGAGATTCGAGCGGCGAGGCGGCCCGTCGACGACGAGCGCGAGCGACGGTTGATCCCCGATGCCGAGAAGGTTCGACTGGCGGACTACTCCTACGTCAACGACGGCACCCTCGAGGAGCTCGACGCGTTCGTGGCCGAGGTCATGGCCAGACTGACTGCGTGAAGAGGCTGCTCGCTCTCGTGGCCCTCGCCGGCGCCCTGCTCGGCACTTTCGCGGTGCTGCAGTCAGCGCAGCCGGGCTGGTGGGAGCGGCTGTGGTATCCGCTGCGCTACGAGCCGATCGTTCGCGGCCACGCCCGCAACTACGACCTCGATCCGGCGCTCCTCGCGGCCGTGATCTACCAGGAGTCCAAGTTCAAGGCCGGCGCCGAATCGAAGTCCGGCGCGATCGGGCTGATGCAGCTCCTGCCGGACACGGCGAAAGGCATCGCGCTGCACACGGGCGGCACGCAATTCAGGGTCCAGGATCTCTACGACCCCGAGATCAACGTGCGCTACGGAGCCTGGTATCTCCATCACCTGATCCAGAAGTACCGGGACGAACGCACTGCGCTCGCCGCCTACAACGCGGGCCAGGACAACGTCGATCAGTGGCGACGCGCCGGAGAAGGCATCCAGTTCGCCGAGACCCGTGCGTACGTCGATCGGGTGGAAAAGCTGAAGCGGATCTACCGGCGGGCCTACGGCGCGGAGCTCGGCGCGTGGGCCGGACAGCCGGTTTCCGTGCCGGGATGATTCGCGACGATGAACTGGAGCGCTGCGTCTGATTCGTTGCCGCGCATGTCGGCTACGTGCACGTCCACTTCATAGAGTCCGTTCGGATACACGCGTGTGTCCACCTCGTGGGCGAGGTTGTAGAGAAACCGTCCGGGGACGAAATACTGGCGGTTCGAAAAGCGCGGGGCGTTCTGGTAGCTGCCGCGTGCATAGACGTTCCAGAAGCTTCTCGCCGAGGGCAGCGTCGTGCGGAAGTCGGCAGCGTCGGCGTCCCGGACGTAGGTTCTGCCCCCAACTCTGTACAGCGACCACGTGACGAGAGCCGGCGAGACGGGGAATCCTCCGAAAACGCCCGGGATCGGCATCGGCGTCATGTCGTGTGCGGCAGCCACGATCGCAACCACGCCGCAGACGGTGTCCGAGTCGAAGGACAGGAGCGAGCCTGCGGGCCGGACGTTGATCGCATCCACGGCAGGCACGGTGCGGTCGCGGTAGGGCGCAATCCCGCCGTGGGCGAGCGGGTTCCACACGCGGCCGCCGCGGATCCACGAGAGGTGTACGTGGTCGTAGGCGTGCATCACGTAGCCGAGGATCGTCTTGCCGGCCACGACCTGCTCTCCGTTCTGAACGGTGACGACGATGTGGAAGTACTGGAAGACGCCGCGTCCCTTCGTCTTGACAGAGATCGCCGAGGCGTCGATGTAGCGGACCTTCCCGGAGATGACGGGATACACGGGAGTGTCGGGCGGTGCGGCGATGTCGATGCCGTTGTGGAAGGCGAAGGTGCCGGGGCCGGCCAGGCCGTCGGTCAGCATCGTGTTCAGGAAACGCGTGCGGGGATCGCCGAAGTTCGCGCGGATCGGGTGCTGCTTGTCGAACGGCTTGACGGGCCACGGGTAGGCCAGGGCGTTTGCGCTCGAAAGCAACAAGACGCCGAACGAACAGATGGTGACAAGGAGACGGAGACGCACAGCTACATGGGACGTGCTCGACGCCCGAGAGGTTAGCCCGTGGGTCGGCTACAAGAAATGGGTCGCCGCCGTGGAAACCCGCGGCGACCGCCGAGCAGCTCAGGGCTTCGTCAGGTAGCGCCAGAGGTTGTCAAGAAGCGGACTGACGTCTTGAGACGTTGCCTGTCCGGCGAGCGTGAACGCACCCGCGGAGAACACCTTTGCTCCGTGCTTCTCGTAGAAGCTCATCTGCGCGCTCAGATCTCCGATGACGTGAGGAATCGTCGCGATCATCTTGGTCCCACGAGGCGCTGCCGATCCGATCTCGTCGATCTCGACTCCTCCGCGTCCGAATCTCGAGCCGTTCCGCAGGTCCGTGCCTGCGAAGAGCCATGGTGCGACCTCGGCGTGGACGACGACCCACGGCTTCTGGTTCTGTCCGCCGTTGTTGGCGCGATACTGGGTGCCCATCAGCTCCTCCTCGGGCTCTCCCAGGGATCGGAACGTGGCCGTTCGCCGCAGAAGATCGCCGTGGCGCACGGTGTGCCAGTAGAAGTTATTGGCCGACAGGTATGCCAAGTTGCCGCCTCGACCGCGGTACCCACGGACGACCTGGAACTCACGAGGCGTGACGTACTCGTGATGGCCGGGGAAGATGATCAGGTCGTACGCCTGGGCGAGCGTTGCAGCATTCACGCCCGAGGCGATGTCGCTGTCTGCAAGGTAATCGACGGCACGGTTCCGCCACGTCAGCCAGTGCAAGAAGTTCAGGTCGTATTGACGGAAGTGCGGCGGAATTCCCCGTCCCAGGTAGTGCCGGCCGAGCCGCACGGTTGCGCGCTTGTCCCAAGAGACATACCAACTGTCCCCCCAACCGTCGCCGTTCTGGTCCTCAAAGTTGTAGGCCTGCCAGGTGAAAGTCGGCATGACCACGGCGACTCGGTGCTCGCCGATGCGCTTCGGCCGGACGATCAGAGGCGCATAACCAACTCGGCTGTCATCCGCTGTGAGGCGAAGGAAATAGACGCCGGTCGGCCAGTCGCCGATAGAGAAGTTGATCGTGTGCGGCGCGTTCGGGTGGTTCCACGGCACCGTGATGGGCTCGGCCGTCAACGGGCCGAAGACGTCGAAGTTCGTCAAGCGAGGGTCATGGCCGGGGCCGGAGCGCAGGACCTCGAGCTGCAGCGATCGAGCGTCGGTGGAAACCGTGAGGCGCGCCGTGCTTCCCGGGGCATAACTCTCCGCCGAGAATGAGGCGTCGACGCCTCGGACACGAATTACCGGGGTGACGAGTCTTCCGGCCTGTGCGTAGCGGATAGCGCCGTAGGTCCCTCCCCTGACGTGCAGCAGCGCCAGATAGGTGCGCGGCTCGGTCTTCGGCGAAGGGGCCCACGTGAGCGAGTGCCGCCCGGCCGCGAGTCGAACGGTCCGCGACTCGACTGACTTCGGCCTGCGGGGGTCGACGGCGGCGATCTCGAGGTGCACGACGGACGGGACGTTCAGCCGGAAATGGATCGTCGCATGGTCGCGGACGCCGTCGCCGTTGGGGGTGATCGTCGTGAGCAGGCGGTTGTCCCCGGAAAAGGGCCGGCCGCCGTTTGTCAGGGAGATATCCGTGACGACTGCATCTGTGGCATTCGCAGCGGCCGGTGTGAGCACCGAGGCGAACAGCAGGAGCAGGAGGCATGCGCGCGCGAGCGCGCCGCTCGTTGAGGTGTCGCATGAAGTAGCCATGCAGCCACCGTCGAAGGGGCTCGCAACGGCGTGGTCAGGGCCGGCTAACGCCTGGCTAATGGGTGATTAGCGGCGGATTAGCCAGCCCCGCGAGAGTGCAAATCGCGCGCGCGACCCCTGCTCATGCGCGGCTATCCACAGGAAAGCGTGTTACAAAGGTCACATGCCTGAATTTCGAATCCTCGGACCGCTCGAGGTCTCGGACGAGACAGGGCCGCTGCTACTGGGAGGTCTGAAGCAGCGGGCGGTGCTGGCGCTCCTGCTTCTGGATGCAGGTCGGGTCGTCTCGGTCGACCGTCTCGTCGATGCGCTCTGGGGCGAGCAGCCTCCGCGAACGGCGGCCACCTCGCTGCAGAACTTCATCTCTGCGCTGCGGAAACTCCTCGGTCCCAAGGTTCTGGAGACGAAGTCGCCGGGCTACCGCCTGAACGTGAAGCCGGGCGAGCTCGATCTCGACCGTTTTCGCGCAGCGGTCGAAGCGACTCGGCCGCTCGAGGCGGTCGAACGAGCCGCCGGGCTGCGCGAGGCGCTTGCCCTCTGGCGGGGACCGCCGCTGGCCGATCTGACCTTCGAGGCGTTCGCACAGCCACAGATTGCCCACCTCGAAGAGCTGCGCCTGACGACGCTCGAGCAGCGCGTCGAGGCGGATCTCGAGGCCGGACGCCACGGCGAGCTGGTCGGCGAGCTCGAGGGCCTGGTCGAGGCACATCCGGTCCGTGAGCGTCTACGCGCCCACTACATGCTTGCGCTCTATCGCTCCGGAAGACAGGTCGAGGCGCTCGACGCCTACCAGGAGGGCCGCAGGATCCTCGTCGAGCAACTCGGGATCGAGCCGAGCCGCGAGCTTCAAACGTTGCACGGTGCGATCCTCAGACAGGAAGCCGGGCTGCAGGCGCCGGATGCCGCGCCCCCGTCGCAGGATCATTTCGAGGAAGTCCTGCTGGCTCTCTTTTCCGGCCGTCTCGTTGCGGTGCTCGGAGCCGAGGTCGCCGAGCTGACGACGCGGCTCGCACAGCGCTTCGACTACTCCGACAACGGGTCGAGCCTGCCGCGTGTCGCCCAATACGTGGCGGTGATGAAAGGCTCCG
Organism: Actinomycetota bacterium; assembly: GCA_046735315.1. Lineage (GTDB taxonomy): Bacteria > Actinomycetota > Thermoleophilia > Gaiellales > Gaiellaceae > 3-1-20CM-4-69-9. The sequence continues at coordinate 15,127 of JBKPTB010000045.1, read as the reverse complement.
GCCCGCTGTACGACGAGCTGCATGCGCTCCTCGACGCGGATGCCGCGCCGACCCCGATTCACCGCTTCTTCGCCTCGCTTCCGCCGCAGCTACGCGAGCGGGGCGTTCCCCATCAGCTGCTCGTGACCACGAGTTATGACCTCGCTCTCGAGGCTGCATTTCTCGAGGCCGGCGAGGAATTCGACGTCGTTTCGTACGTTGCCGCGGGAACGAACAGAGGCAAGTTCTGTCACATCAGTCCTGACGGCACGGGCCGCTTGATCGACTTGCCGAACACCTACGCCACGGAGCTCTCGCTCGAGGAGAGGACCGTAATCCTGAAACTCCACGGTCAGGTCGATCGTGGCTCGGAGCGCGAGTGGGAGAGCTTCGTCGTCACCGAGGACGACTACATCGATTATCTCTCGAGAAGCGACGTCGCCGGCGCCGTGCCCGTGGCGCTCGCGGCGAAGTTGCGTCGCAGTCATTTTCTCTTCCTCGGCTACCGGATGGCCGACTGGAATCTGCGCGTCATCCTGAACCGGCTCTGGAGCGACCAGCCGCTGAGCTACCGCTCGTGGGCTGTTCAGCCGACCGCCCACCCGCTCGAGCGTGAGTTCTGGCGCAGGCGGGACGTCGACGTGCACGAGCTTCCGCTCGATCGCTACGTCGAGACGCTCGCCGGCTACGCCGGGATCGCCGCGACCCAGGCCGTCGCATGACCGTCTACGTTGGAGCTCCGCCCTCGCCGTACAAGGGGCTTGCGCCGTTCGAGGACTCGGATCTCGATGCGCTGCTCTTCTTCGGCCGCGAGCGCGAGAGCGAGGTCATCGCGGCGAATCTGATGGCGTCCCGGATCACCGTGCTCTACGGACCGAGCGGGGTGGGGAAGAGCTCCGTTCTTCGTGCGGGCGTCGCACATCGTCTCCGCCGCGAGCAGGAGGTGGAGGTCGTGGTCTTCTCGACCTGGACCGGCGATCCGGTCAGCTCGCTGATCGAGACCGTGGCTGGGAGCGGCGACTCGCTCGCGGACGCGCTGGGGGAGGCGGCGTCGTCCGCCGGAGGCGACCTCTACCTCATCCTCGACCAGTTCGAGGAGTGCTTCCTCTATCAGCCCCGCGGTGGTCGCTTTGCAGAGGAGCTCGCAGAAGTGACACGACGACCGGGCTTGCGTGTGAACGTTCTCATCGGCATTCGCGAGGACGCGTTGGCCCGCCTCGACGCGCTGAAGGCCGCGATTCCGAACCTCCTCGCAAATCGCCTTCGGCTCGAACGGCTCGATCGGACCGCCGGGGAAGCTGCGATTCTGGGACCGGTCGGTCGATACAACACGCTCGTCTCGGAGGCCGACGCGGTCGAGGTCGAGCCAGACCTCGTCGGCGACGTTCTCGACGAGGTCACCACCGGCCGCGTCGAGCTCAGCGTCGCCGGCCGGGGCGTGGCCGCCGGAGGCGCGGACGAGAATCGGATCGAAGCTCCCTACCTCCAGCTCGTCCTCGCACGTCTGTGGGAGGTCGAAGCGGAGCGCGGTTCGCGCCTCTTGCGCCGCTCGACCCTGCGCGAGCTCGGGGGTGCGGAACGCATCGTTCAGGACCATCTCGAGCGGGCGATGGCCGCACTGTCGCCGCGCGAGAAAGGTGCTGCCGCGGCGATGTACAACTTCCTCGTCACGCCGTCGGGGACGAAGATCGCGCACGGCATCCACGACCTCGCGGGGTATGCGGCGGTCGACGAGCGTGAAGCCTCCGCTGTCCTGCAGCGTCTCTCGGCCGAGCGAATCGTCCGCGCCAGCTCCGAGAACGGTCCCTCGACCACCCGCTACGAGATCTTCCACGACGTCCTTGCCGACGCCGTCCTCGGCTGGCGCACGCGGTTCGAGGCCGATCAAAGAATCGAGGAAGAGCGGCTCGCGCATCAGCGACGTCATCGACGACTGCTCCTGTTCGGCGTCGGAGCCCTCGTTGGCCTGGCCGTCATGGCGGCAATCGCCGTCTACGCATTGGCGCAGCGGAGCAACGCCAACCATCAGGCCGCGGTCGCCGAGCAGCAGCGAAACATCGCCGTCGAGCAAACCCACCAGGCGGAGCAGAAGACGAAAGAGGCGGAGACGGCGAAGGCCAAGGAGCAGCGGGCACGCCAGGAAGCGCAGGCCAATGCGCGGGTGGCCAACGCCGCAAAGCTCGACGCGCTCTCGCAGAGAGCAGCCGCGGAAGGAAATCGACGGCAAGCCCTGGCGTTCGCCGCTGCTGCGGAGGCCGAGCGCGGCCGGGCTCAGGAGCAAGCGCGCGTCACGAGGCACGAGAAGAACAAGGCTCTTCGTGCGGAGGCCGTGGCAAACCGTCAAAAAAGGATCGGGCTTGCCCGGGAGCTTCTCGCTTCCGCGCAGGCACTCACCGGCGAGAATTTCGAAGCGAGTGTTCGAAAGTCCCTTGCGGCAGTGAGCGCATTCCAGAGGGCGAGAGTAACTCCACCTCGTGCGGTCGAAGACGTCCTTCGTGAAGGGTTGCTGGGGCTTCGGCTCAGGGCAGAGCTGCGGGGAGGGGGTCCTGTGCGGGTCACGCGTTTCAGCCCTAATGGCTCGATCCTGCTCGTGGCCGGCGCCGGTGGTGCGCGCCTCTTCGACGTCGCCCACGGGTACGCCATGCGTCAGCTTCGCCCGGTCACTCGACTTTCTGACGCGGCGTTCGGCGACAACGGACGGCTCGTCGCGGCCGGAGGCAGCGGCAACGATCACTCGGTGCACATCTGGGATGTGGATACAGGAACGCCGCTCTCCACCCTGCCCACGGACGGTGCGGTGCTGAGCGTTGCCTTTTCTCCGAACGGCCGCTTGATCGCCGCGGGCGGAGCCGACGGAACGGCACGTGTGTGGAGCGTGGCCGGTGGATTGCCGCTCGCCGTGTTCAAGCATCCTTCCGGGGTGAGCAGAGGCGACGACGTCCAGCTCGTCTCGTTCAGTCCGGACGGCACGCGGCTGCTCACGGTCGGGGGAGACCGTTTCGCTCGACTCTTTGACGTAACCCATCCCGAGCGCAGTCCGATCCTCCTCAACCATCGCGATGCGGTGAACACCGCACGGTTCAGCCATGACGGACAGTTGATTGCGACCGCTGGAGCGAACAACGTCGTGCGCATCTGGGCGGCCGGCACAGGCGAGGAGAAGTTCACTCTCGAGGGAATCGGCCGGGTCAACGACCTCGCCTTCAGCCCTGACGACACGATGCTCGCCACCGCCGGTGGCAATGACACGATCGGTCGTGTCTGGAATCTGAAGAAGCAGACGTCGATAGCGATCGTCACTGCACATAAAAGTGGGCTGACGTCTGTCGCGTTCAGCCCCGATGGGTTGTCCGTGGTCACCACCGGTCGGGATGGAAGGGCCTACATCGCGCGAACCGAGGGAGGGTTCCTCCAGGCACAGCTCCTCTCGCACCGCAGCGTCGTGAATGCCGCTGCCTACAGCCCCGACGGCGACGTGGTCGCCACCGCAGGTGCTGACGGACTCGCCCGGATCTGGGACGCTCGCGTGGATCCGGGTGGACCTTTCCCGCCTGCCTTCCCTCGTGAGATCGGCAACCACAATCTCCCGCCTAACGCAACGCGCGGACCGTCCGTCGCATTCAGCCCGGACGGCCAACGCGTAGTCAGCGCCGGCGCGGACGGGACCGCACGCGTGTGGGGTCCCGCCGGGCGCGTGTTGACCCTTCGACACGACGGGCCCGTGAACACCGCGTCGTTCAGCCGGGATGGCAAAACCATCATCACTGCGAGCGATGACGGGTCGGCCGATATCTGGAGGACATCAGATGGCCGACGTCTCTTTGAGCTGAAACAGGGCGCGCCGGTCAACACGGCCAGCCTGAGTCCGAATGGGAAGCTCGCCGTCACAGCCGGCCGTAACGGCGTTGCGATCGTGTGGAATGCTCGCAACGGGGCGCCGTATCGACGGCTGAATCACGGCACCGAGGCCGTCAACGACGTTGCGTTCAGCCGTGACGGTCGACTCGTCGTGACGGCAGGCGCCGACGGGATTGGCGCCATCTGGCGCGTTGCAGACGGAGCGAGGCTCCTGACGCTTCGAGGTCATGGCGGCGCGATCGTCGCAGTCGCTTTTTCACCTGACGGCAGGCACGTCGCAACTGCATCCACCGACACGACCGCCCGGATCTGGGACGTCAGATCTGGAAAGAGCACGGAGTTGCGTGGACACACTGCGGCACTGACCGCGCTGGCATTCAACGGCAAGGGATCGCTGCTTGCAACGGCGGCGGCCGACTCGGACGCGCGGGTCTGGAACGTGCGGTCGGGCAGAGAGCTGGCGGTGCTTCGGATTCATGCAGGGCCGGTGAATGATGTGGCTTTCAGCGCCGACGGCCGTTGGCTGGCGACTGCGGGTCCGCAAGCCGCGGGTATCTGGGAAACGCGATTGGCAGGAGTGTGGCCGACATCCCCGATCTACCTCGTCAGGGCTTCCCCGCCGAGGCTCGACACCGTCGCGTTTTCGAAACAGGGCTGGCGCCTGGTCACGGGCTGGCGGGGTGGCGCGGTTCGCCTCTACAACTGCGAGATGTGTGGCGGCATCCAGCAACTGAGGGCTATCGCTCGCGGGCGTTTGCGCCAGATCGCCCACAAGTGACCCTGACCGTCTAACGCTCGAGCTCGTTCACCTTGCTGGTCAGCGCTGCGAAGCCTGACTGGAGGAAATCGTTGATCCCCGCGGCTGCGAGTGTCCAGGTGAGCGTTCGTCCGAACCGCGGGGCGAGCACGTGCACTGTCGCGAGTCCGGCGGCGACCCAGGTGCCCACGCAACGACTGCAGGTCACCAGCTCGCCGATCGCCTGGTCGATGCCGCCGGTCTGCACGGGCCGTTCGTCCTCGGCATGCGGCGGGTCGCCCTCGACGAAGGGTTCGCGGATGAAGCTCGTCACGTCGTCGCGGACGATCGTCCGGGCTGTCTTGAAAGTCGCCATCGAGAGCGTCGCCAGATCGAGCCAGGTCTGGTCGCGCGGGTCACGCCCGAGCGCGCGTGCAAGACCGCCGCCCAGCGCCAGGCTGCCGGCGAAGACGCCCACGATCGTCGCGTACGCCCGGTGGGGAGGACGCGCGGTCGGGCGTTCGGTCATGACTGCCATCGAGGCTACGCTTGGACGAAATGGCTGAGTTCAAAACATCCGACACGTATCGGCCGACCGGCGACCAGCCGACGGCCATCGGCACCTTGGCCGAAGGGCTCGAAGCCGGGGAGCGCTACCAGACTCTCGTCGGGGCGACGGGCACGGGCAAGACGGCGACGATGGCCTGGACGATCGAGAAGGTCGGACGCCCGGCGCTCGTGATCGCCCACAACAAGACTCTGGCGGCACAGCTCTGCAACGAGTTCCGGGAGTTCTTCCCGCACAACGCGGTCGAGTACTTCGTGTCCTACTACGACTACTACCAGCCCGAGGCCTACGTTCCGCAGGCCGATCTCTACATCGAGAAGGACTCGTCGCAGAACGACGACATCGCGCGCCTGAGGCTTGCGGCGACCTCGGCGCTGTTCACTCGTCGCGACGTCGTGGTGGTGGCATCGGTCTCGTGCATCTATGGCCTCGGCTCGCCGGAGGAATGGCGCGAGCGCGTGATCATCCTCGAAGTCGGGGAGGAGCACGACCGCGATCTGATGCTCCGCAAGCTGATCGACTCGCAGTACGTCCGCAACGACGCCGTGCTCGGGCGTGGGCGGTTCCGCGTGAAGGGAGACGTCGTCGAGGTCCAGCCGGCGAACCAGGAGACGGCATACCGCATCTCGTTCTTCGGCGACGAGGTCGAGCAGATCAGCCACTTCGATCCGCTCACTGGCGAGATCTTCACCAGGCTCGACAACATCGCGATCTGGCCCGCGACCGAGTACGTCACGTCCAGGCCGACGATCGAGCGCGCCGTCAGCGACATCCGACACGAGCTCGAGGAACGAGTGAAGGAGCTGGAGATCGAGGGAAAGATGCTCGAGGCGCATCGACTGCGCCAGCGCACCGAGTACGACCTGGAGATGATGCAGGAGCTCGGCTTCTGCAACGGGATCGAGAACTACTCGCGCGTGCTCGAGGGCCGCGCGCCCGGCACGCACCCGTTCACCCTGCTCGACTACTTCCCGAACGACTTCGTCGTCTTCGTCGACGAGTCGCACCAGACCGTGCCGCAGATCGGCGGGATGTACGAGGGTGACCGCTCGAGAAAGCAGACGCTCGTGGACTACGGCTTCCGTCTGCCCTCGGCGCTGGACAACCGGCCTCTGCGCTTCGACGAGTTCCTCGACAAGGTCCCGCAGCTCGTGTTCGTGTCCGCCACCCCGGGGCCGTTCGAGCAGCGCCACTCGACGCGGACCGCGGAGCAGCTGATCAGGCCGACCGGAATCGTCGATCCGGACGTCGAGCTGCGCGCGACCAAGAACCAGATCGACGACTTGCTCAACGAGGTCCGGCGTCGCGAGGAAGTCGGCGAGCGCGTACTCGTCACGACCCTGACGAAAAAGATGGCCGAGGACTTGACCGACTACCTGCTCGAGTCAGGCGTCAAGGCTCGCTACCTCCACTCGGAGATCGACACGCTCGAGCGCATCCAGATCATCCGCGAGCTTCGCCTCGGCGACTACGACGTGCTGGTCGGCGTGAACCTGCTGCGCGAGGGGCTCGACCTCCCGGAGGTCTCGCTCGTCGCGGTGCTCGACGCGGACAAGGAAGGATTCCTCCGTGGCCGCACGTCGCTGATCCAGACGATCGGCAGGGCCGCCCGCAACGTGAACGGCAAGGTGCTGCTGTACGCGGACAAGGTCACGCAGGCGATTAAGGAGGCAATGGACGAGACGAACCGGCGCCGCGGGGTCCAGCTCGCCTACAACGAGGCACAGGGAATTACACCGGAGACGATCGTCAAAGGCGTCTCGGACATCGCGGAGTTCCTCTCGCTCGAGTCGCCGACCGTGCCGACGTCGAAGCGCCGTCGCGGGCGGAAGGACGTCGAGGGGATGGCACCAGGAGAGCTCGAGCGGCTCATCATCGAGCTCGAAGAGGAGATGTTCGCAGCGGCCGAAGAGCTGAGGTTCGAGTACGCGGCGAAGCTTCGTGACGAGATCAAGGAGCTCCGCCGCGAGCTCGTGGCCGCGGCGACCGCGCCGGCATCGGCCTAGAATCGGGCGCCCGTGCTGGGCACGATCATCCTGATCATGATCTCCGGGTTCATCACCGGAAGCCTGGCGCGGCTGGCCGTTCCCGGGCCCGACCCGATGCCGGTTTGGTTGACCGTCGCCATCGGTCTGCTCGGCTCGGCCGTGGGCGGGGGCATTGCCGTCGCGATCTGGGGGAGAGGGACGCAGGCACTCGGCGTGTTCTCGTTCCTCGGGGCGATTGCACTCGTGATCGCCTACCGGCGCTTCGTGCAGAAGCGGCCGCTCACGGGTCCCGAGGCGATGAAGTTCCCCGAACGGGGGATCGGAATCGACCGTTTCCAGGACCGGCGTCGCAAGATGGAGGATCTCCTCCAGCAGGCGCAGGGAGCCCGGGACGCCTCGGACAGGGATGCGAATCTCCGAAAGCTGACCGAGCTGCACGAGGCCGGCCTGCTGACGGACGAGGAATTCGAAGCCAAGAAGGCCCAGCTTCAGAGCCGCACGTAGTGGTTTCGGGCCGCCGGCCCGGGGAATCCAGCGCCCATGCACTGGATCTGGTTGATCATCGTAGGCGCGGTCGTGGGAGCGCTTGGCCGCCTGTTCCATCCGGGGGTTGATCCGATGGGGTGGGTGCTGACGATCCTGATCGGCATCGCGTCACTCGTCATCGCCGGGCTGATCTTCAGCAACGGCGCGCTCGAGTTCATCGTCGGGATCATCGTCGCGGTGATTCTGGTCGCACTCGTCGGACGCTTGTACGGCGGCCGGCGTACGCTCGCACGCGGCGTTTAGGCAGGTTCGGACTCCAGGGGCTCACGGCCGCGCGGGAACTCCCGTGTGGCCGTGAGCGCCCAGTCCGTGTCGCGCCAGACGAACGTCCTGACGCGCAGGCACGCCTCGTCGATCTCATAGACGTGAACGCCCCGCGCCTCGCCCTGCCTTTTCGGCCGTGGCTGTCCGAGCCCGGGGGCGATCGAGACGACGACGCTGGCCTCGTCACCCCTCGAGATCTCGAACTCACGGCGCTCGCTGACCGCGGCCTGATGGATGTGGCCGGCAAGGATCAGGTCCGCCCCCGCCGCCACGAGCCCCGCGAGAACGTGATTGCGCCTCGCAACCGGTTTCTTGCGCGACCGCCACGGCGCGCCGACCAGGTGGTGGTGCAGCACCACGATCTGGAACGCCCCAGGTTGGGCGTCACGCAGCCGCTCCTCCGCACGGGTCAGCTGCAGGCTCCGAATCCCACCCGACTGGTGTCGCCACGGGCGCACCGAGTTGAGGCCGATCACATGGAGCGTCGGGGAGGAGTAGGTCGGTTCGGTCGTGTCCCACTGCCGCTCGAACGCTGCGAAGGAGCGAGTGAAGCGCGCCGGGAAGGTGTACGGGATGTCGTGGTTTCCGGGAATCGCCAGCACCGGGCGCCCGAGGCTGCGAAGAAAACGGTCGGCATTGGCCAGTTGATCCTCGCGTCCGCGGTGACTCAGATCTCCACTGGCGATCACGAGCTCGGGCTCGAAGCGATCGATCAACACCGGCGCTCCGCGCTCGATCGCGTCGTCGTCGCCCGCTCCGAAATGCAGGTCCGACAGGTGTAGAACGCGTGTAAGCACCGCCGGAGCAGGCTATAGACTGAGTCGCATGACCGAAGACTCAGCCGAGATTTTCGACGACCTCTATCTCGGTCTCCGAGCGGGCGGCGCGATCAGAAAGCAGCGCCGTGGCGAACCGCTCACGACCGAGGAGCGCGAGGCGCTCGGGCGCTGGCAGCGCCTCTCGACCTGGCGTAAGGCCCTCGCGGTCGGAGGTTTCGCGGTGGGCACTTTCGGCCTCGGCTTCACCCTCGGCGGCCTGATCTTCGGGCGCTGGCGGAAAGCGTAGTCCGCGCGAAAGCTCCGCTTTCGCGCGGAGACTAGGTACGGCGCTTCGCGCGTGACGTGCGCGGGCGGAGCCCGCGCACTCTTCTTGGTGTTGACGCTGGACGGTTCTCCGCCAACCGTGCGGGCACGGGCGCTTCGCGGGCCGCGCCCGCATCAGTTTGCCTGCGGCTAAGCCCGGCTTCGCCTGGTCTTAGCCTCCGGCTTTCGGGTCGTTCTGGTGGGCGCGCGCTGGAAAAAGCCTCTGAAAGCCCGCATTCATGCGGGCTTTCGTCCCTACTGAATTCATTCTCAGGCTGGCCCCGTCCCCATTCCCGCGGTTCCGATGCAGTGCGTGTCAACCAGTGAAAGGACTGACACGCACAATGTTCAAGAACCTCCCACTGTCGAAGATCCTTCTCAGCCTCGCGGCCGTTTCGGTAGTTACGGTCGCGGCGGTGGGGGGTACCTTCGCCAACTTCACGGCGACCCCGACCACGATCGCTTCCAACGCTTTCGCTTCGGGCTCGCTGACGATGACCCGCTTAGGCTCCGGAGCCATCTTCAACTCAACGGCGATGAAGATCGGCGACACGGCCACCGGCTCGGTCACCATCACGAATACCGGAACCCTTGCCGGCGCGTACACGTTGGCCGGCTCGAGCTCCGGGAGCTCGGCTCTCTCGAGCCAGCTCAACCTGAAGGTGTACAAGGATGTCGACGGCGGCACCGCGCTCTACGACGGTTCCCTCGGCGGCTTCAGCTCGGTCGCGCTCGGCACGTTCGCGGCCAACGGCGACTCGCACACCTTCTACTTCCACGTCAGCTTCCCGACGACCGGGTCGGACGCCGGCGACAACGCCCTCCAGGGCCTGTCTGCCAGCACGACGTTCACCTGGTCGGCGACGCAGGCGTAGGGGAACGATGCGGCGGTCCCTCCGAACGGTGAGCAAGGTGACGGTCGGCCTCTTTGCGGGGTCGGCCGTCGCCTTCGCCGCCCTCTATGCGGCGCTCATCGTCGGCGGCTACAGGCCCGTCGCGGTCTACTCCGGTTCGATGACGCCGTCGATCGGGGTCGGCGGGCTTGCTGTCGACCGGACGATCTCCGCCAAGGACGTTCGCGTCGGCGACGTGATCACGTTCAACGACCCGTACGTAAAGGGCCGGATGGTCACGCACCGCGTCGTCGCCATCATCCCGACGCCGCACGGGCTTGCCTACCGCACGAAGGGTGACGCAAACCCGAGCCGCGATCCGTGGACGATCCGGTTGAACGGACAGGTCGGTCGCGTCGCGTTCAGCGTTCCGATCGCGGGCTACGTGCTCGTGTACGCACACACGCGCGAGGTGCGGGGCATCTTGATCTGCCTCGCCTCGATCTTGCTGCTCTTCGGCCTACTCCGTCGGATCTGGCGAAAGGAGAGGATCGCGCCCGCGGGCGCGTAGTCTCATGCGGAAGCTCGTCGTCGTCGGCTGTCTTTGTCTCGCAGCATTGGGGCTCGGCGCAGGCTTCAGCGCCGCAGCGTTCACGAGCTCGACCTCGGTCGCGGGCAATGGCATTACCGCCGACGCACTCAGGAACTACTTCTCAGTCACGCCAGGCTCGGACGTGCAGCCGGGCACCTCGAACGCGGTGGCCAGCGGCAATGTCGACGGCCTGTCGATCGACCTCGGCACCGTCCCGTCCGCCCGGACCTTCTCCAGCGTCTTTCGAATCACCAACGTGAGCGGCGCGACGCGAACCGCGACGCTGACGCTCTCGTCCATGGCACAGGTCTCGTCCGCAGTCTTCGCTTCGAGCGGCAGCGGCTCGGCGACCCTCGCAGCAGGCGCGTCGACCACGCTCTCCGTAACGACGTCGACAACAGTGGCGGGGCGCGGAATCGGGACCCTCCGTCTCGGGCTCTCCGGATCGAGCTGGCTTTACCGGGACTACAGCTTCAGGCTGGACGAAGCTCCGGAGGCTCCTGGCGCTCCATCCGCGGTACAGAAGCCGGCGGGTCGAATCGACCTCTCCTGGCCGGCGACCTCGACAACCACCAACTTCGCCGGCTACGACGTCTACCGCTCGAACGGCGGCGGCGCCTACACGAAGATCAACGGCGCGCTCCTCACCACGCTCTCGTACAGCGACACCGCGACAGCCGACGGAACCGCCTACACCTACAAGGTGAAGGCGGTATCGAGCGGGACGCCGGTCCTGACGAGCCTAGACAGCCCGACCGTCAACGCGACGGCTGATGCCACGGCGCCCGGCCAGCCGAGCGGGATCGCGCTGGCGAACGGCGCCGGCGCCGGCAACGCCTACGTCAACGCTGCGAACTCGGGCAGCATCTCCATCTCGGTGAACCTGCCGGCAAACTCGCTCTCGACCGACACGGTGCAGCTCACGGTTTCGCATGGAGCCACCGTGACCGCCAGCCACGCCGGAACGGCGGGCGCCGGGACGATCACCTTCACCGGGCTGAACCTCTCGGGTCTCGGTGACGGCTCCGTCACGATCAGCGCGATCTCGACCGATCTCGCCGGGAACGTCTCGACTGCCGGTACCGCGACGGTGACGAAAGACACGGTCGCACCGGGTGTGCCGACCGCGAACTACACGGATAACAACAACACCAGCGCCGACCAGGTCTCAGGCACTGCCGAGGCGAACGCCTCGATCACCGTCACCAAGACCACGGCGCCTACGTCGACGTATTCGACCACGGCATCGGGGGCAGGTGCCTACAGCGTGCTCGTGGCCGCCGTGGCGGGCAAGCCGAATCCTCCGACCGCCGTGACGTACACCATTACGGCCACGGATGCGGCCGGCAATACGACCGGCGCCTACACGCTCAACTACAACGACACGAAGTAAACGGCTAAGTCAAGCCACGTTCGCTGCCGATAGGCAGCCCAGAGAGACGTGAACGCCGCCGGACTCCGCACGCTGCCGCTCGCGCGCGTGTACCTCGTCGCGGGCCTCCTGGCCACCGGGCTGTACTTCGTGCTGCCCTGGAACTCCTTTCCGCAGGAGCTGCTCTACGACGCGATCGGCGCCTGCTCTGCGGTGGTCGTCGTCCTCGGCGCCCGGATCAACAAGCCGCAGCAGATGCTGCCCTGGTACCTCTTCGGCGCCGGCCTGCTCGCGTTCAGTATCGGCGACGTCGTCTTCAACCTCTACGCGGAGGTCTGGCACCGGGACCCGCCCGTGCCCTCGGTCGCGGACGTCTTCTACCTCCTCGGATACCCGTTCATCACGGCGGGCCTCGTTACGTTCGTCTTGCGAATCCGGCGCGAGGACCGGCGTTTCGGCCTGCTCGACGCCGCACTCCTGACCGTCTCGTTCTCGCTCTGCCAGTGGGTCTTCGTGATGAGGGGTGTCGCCAAGGGCTCGGGCTCGGGGGTCGAGCGGGCAGTGGCGCTGTCGTACCCGGCGATGGACATCGTCCTGTTGGCGGCGCTCGCCTTCTTTGCGCTGACTCCCGCGTGGCGCACGGTTGCCTATCGGTATCTCGCTGCGAGCCTGGTACTGATGCTTTTCGCGGACGAGGTCTACGGCGTCTCACCCAACACCTACGCCGGGGCGTCGTGGCTCGATGCGGGCTGGATGTTGTCGTACGTCCTCTGGGCTGTTGCGGCGCTCAGCCCCTCGATGCGGTCGCTGTCGGAGATGCCGCAGTTCCGCACCCCGGGGCTGACGAGGTCCAGACTCATCGTGCTCGGTGCCGCGCTCGGTACCGGACCGGCAGTGATCGTCGCCGAGCGGGCGCTCGGTAGAGGAATCGACGCAGACGCAGTCGCGATCGGCGCGACGGTTCTCTCGGCACTCGTGCTCGCACGCCTCGCAGGCGTGATCCGCTCGCTCGATCGGCTGCGCGAACGCGAGCATGCCGCCCGGGCCGAGGCCGAGGCTGTGCATCGTCAGTTGGCTGAGCAGAACGAGCAGCTGCGTGAGGCCGATCGTGTCAAGGACGAGTTCGTCGCGCTCATCTCGCACGATCTCCGCACGCCCTTGACCTCGATCATGGGCTATCTCGAGCTCACGCTCGGCGACGGGAACCTGACCGACGACCAGCGTGGATATCTCGAAGTCGTCGATCGAAATGCCGAACGGCTGCTCCGGCTCGTCAACGACCTCCTGTTCGTCGCCCGGCTCGAAGCCGGCCAGCTCGACCTGCGTCCCAGCGAGCTCGACCTTGCCGCGATCGTCCGCCAGTCGGTGAGCGAGGCCGAGCCGAGGGCCGCTGCGAAGGGGGTCGCTCTGACGTGCAGTGCCGGCGAGCTGCCCGCAGTGCGGGCCGACAAGGGTCGTATCTACCAGTTGCTCGACAACCTGGTCTCGAACGCGATCAAGTTCACGCCCGAAGGGGGCGACGTCGAAGTCTCGGTTGCGCGGGTCAACGGCACGGTGCAGCTCGAGGTCGCCGACACGGGCATCGGCATCGACGCACAGGAGCAGCTGCGGCTGTTCGAGCGGTTCTTCCGGGCTTCGACCGCCGAGCAGCGCCAGATCCCGGGAACGGGACTGGGGCTGTACATCGCCCGGGCGATCGTCGAAGCGCATGGTGGGTCGATCGCCGTCGACAGTGAGCCCGGTAAGGGGACGACCTTCCTGATCGACCTGCCGCTCTCCTCGGAGGCGATGAAGACATGAGCGCGAGTCGACTCGTTCTCGTCGCCGACGACGAGGACGACATCCTGAGGCTGGTGACCACCGTCATCGAACGTTCGGGACACGAGGTCGTGTCGGTCCGCGACGGGGCGCAGGCCCTGGCCTCGGTCCGCACCCGGCGTCCCGACCTCGTCGTGCTCGACATCTCCATGCCGGAGATGGATGGGCTCGAAGTGCTTCGACGCCTCCGGGCGGACGCGGAGACGAGCGAGCTGCCCGTCCTCCTGCTGAGCGCTCAGGCTCAGGAGGCGGACGTCAGGCGCGGCTTCGTGACCGGTGCCAGCGCGTACGTGAAGAAACCATTCAGCCCGCGTGAGCTCGCGCAGCGCGTGGACGAGCTGCTTGGAAGCTCCGCTCAGTCGGCCTTGTAGCGATAGCCGAAACCCCGCACGGTCTCGATCGGGACCTTGGCTGGATCCGCCGGGTCGAGCTTCTTGCGCAGGTAGCCCACGTAGAGCTTCACCTGGTCGCCGGACACACCGTAAGAACTGCCCCAGACGAGCTCGAGCAACTGATCCCGTGAAAGCACCTGGCGCGGGTTGCGAACGAACGCAAGGAGGAGTTTGAACTCCAGAGGAGTCAACGAGACTCCGCGCCCGTCGAAGGTGACCGACCGCTGTGCGAAGTCGATACTCAACCGAGCGTCGGAGTACACGTCCTGCGTGCCGGCGCTCTCGGCCGACGAGCGGCGCAGCAATGCCTCGACGCGTGCAACCAGCTCCTGGCGCCCGAATGGTTTCACCACGTAGTCGTCCGCTCCGGCCTTGAGGCCGCGGACGCGCTCCAGCTCATCTCCCCGCGCCGTCAGCATCAGCACGGGCACGTCGCTCAGATCTCGAATCCGTTCGAGGGTCTGCCAGCCGTCGAGCTCCGGCATCGACACGTCGAGGACGACGAGATCGGGGGGCGATTTGTGGAAGGTCCGAAGGCCGACCCGCCCGTCCGGAGCGCCCTCGACCTCGAGCCCCGCTCGACTCAGCAGCTCGGTGACGAGCCCACGGATGTCTGCGTCGTCGTCGATGACGAGAACTCGGGCGCCGTTCATACCGTTCCCATACTGGACCGAAAGCGACTTCCCTACCAGCCAGGCCGAGAGTGAAGCCATGGCACGGATCCTGATCAGCGAGCCCCATCCCGACCTCAGGGTCCTGCTAGAGGCGATCGTCCGGAGAGCCGGTCACGAACCGGTTGGCCATGGCGAGCTGGCTGTTGACGAAGCGCCCGCGGTGATGATCCTCGAGCCGGCCTCTGCGGTCGACCTGGCAGCGGCAGCCCGGCTTCGACGCCGGCTCGAGGATCTCCCGATCATCTGCACGAGCACGTTGCCCCCGAGCGAGCAGACGCGGGCTCTCGGGCCCGTCGCGTATCTGGTGAAGCCCTTCCGGCTCGGCGAGCTCCAGACCGCGCTCGCCTCGGCCCTCGCCGCATAGCCCTCGCGGCGAAAGCACCGCATTAGCCGCCACTTAGGTAAGGCGCTTCGCGCTGAACGTT
>JBKPTB010000044.1:0-38080 GCA_046735315.1 Actinomycetota bacterium | reverse complement strand
CCGCGCGCCACTCCTTCGGAAAGCCGAAGCCCATCGTCGAACCGTCCTTCGAGAACGAGAGGAAGACGATCCGCCCGATCCGAAACTTGAGCCGGCCCCGGACGAATGCTTCGCTGCTCCGCGGCAGGGTTCGCGCGAGCTGCTGAACCTCGGCGACCGTGACTGGCACGGTCGCCGGCTACTGGCTGCGCCCGGAGACCGAGAGCTGGTTCTCGGCGTGCCTGATCCGCTGCTCGAGCTGCCAGCGGTCCGCGTTCGACTCGCCCCGCTCGACGCGTTCCAGCTCGCTCTGAGCCTCCTCGAGCTGCGCCTGCGCCCGCGCGTCGTCGATCTCCTTGGCCAGGACGGCGTCGTCGACGAGCGCGATCGCCCGGTCCTGCTCGACCTTGAAGAACCCGGGACCCGTCGCGTATTCGTGGACGTCCTCGGTGTCGCGGTCCAGGTACACGCGCGTGGAACCTGCCTTGAGCGTCGCGATCAGCGGAGCGTGACGTGCGAGGACGCCGATCTCACCGGCGGCCCCCGGCACGATGATCATCTCGGCCTCGCCTTCGAACGCCGGACCGTCGGGTGTCACGAGGGAGACGTCGAACTTCCGCTTTTCCTCGGCCACGATTACGAGACGGCGGCGGGCTCGGGCTCGGTCTCACTCGCCGCCCCCGAAGGCTCCTCGGGTGCGGCTTCCTCTTCGTCCTTCTCGGCCTCGCCCTCCCCGGAAAGGCTGCGGCCCTTCGCCACGGCCTGCTCGATCGTCCCCACCATGTAGAACGACTGCTCGGGAAGATCGTCGTGCTTGCCGTCGATGATCTCCTGGAAGCCCTTGATCGTGTCCTCGATCTTCACGTACTCGCCGGGCGTCCCGGTGAACTGCTCGGCGACGAAGTTCGGCTGCGAGAGGAAGCGCTGGATCTTGCGCGCGCGTGAGACCACCAGCTTGTCCTCGTCCGAGAGCTCGTCGATGCCGAGGATCGCGATGATGTCCTGCAGGTCCTTGTAGCGCTGGAGGATCTCCTGAACCCGCGTCGCGGTCGTGTAGTGCTCGTCGGAGATGATTCCCGGCTGCAACGCGCGCGAGAACGAGTCGAGGGGATCGACCGCGGGGTAGATGCCCTGCTCCACGAGGGTCCGCGTCAGCACGACCGACGAGTCGAGGTGCGCGAACGTGTTCGCCGGCGCCGGGTCCGTCAGGTCGTCCGCGGGCACGTAGATCGCCTGGACGGAGGTGACCGAGCCGGTCTGAGTCGAGGTGATGCGCTCCTGCAGCTGGCCCATCTCGGTGGCGAGCGTCGGCTGGTACCCGACGGCGCTCGGCATGCGGCCGAGCAGGGCCGAGACCTCGGAGCCCGCCTGCGTGAAGCGGAAGATGTTGTCGATGAAGAGCAACACGTTCTGACCCTCGTCGCGGAAGTACTCCGCCATGGTCAGGCCCGAGAGCCCGACGCGAAGACGAGCACCGGGCGGCTCGTTCATCTGGCCGTAGACGAGCGCCACCTTCTCGAGCACGCCCGACTCCTCCATCTCGAGCAGGAGGTCGTTGCCCTCGCGCGTCCGTTCACCAACCCCGGCGAAGACCGACACGCCGCCGTGCTCCCGCGCGACGTTGTGAATCAGCTCCTGGATGAGGACGGTCTTGCCGAGACCCGCGCCGCCGAACAGTCCGACCTTGCCACCCTGGATGAACGGGGCCAGCAGGTCGACGACCTTGAGCCCTGTCTCGAACACCTCGACCTTCGGCGACAGCTCGGTGAACTTCGGCGGGTCGCGATGGATCGACCAGCGCTCGGTGTCGGCCGGCGGCGGTGGCTTCTCGTCCACCGGTTCTCCGATCACGTTCCAGATCCGGCCGAGGGTGACGTCACCCACCGGGACGGAGATCGGCTGCCCGGTGTCCTCGACCGACAGGCCCCGAGCCAGACCGTCCGTCGAATCCATGGCCACCGCGCGGATGCGGTCGTCGCCCAGGTGTTGCTGGACCTCGGCGACGATCGAGCGAGCCTCCTGGCCGTCCTGGGCAGGGATCTCGATCCGGAGGGCCGTGTAGATCTCGGGGAGAGCCTCGGGAAAGACCGCGTCGATGACGACGCCTTTGATCTCGACAATCCGTCCCTGGCTCGGCTTGTTCTGGGCGCTGGTGGGCATTCGCCTCCGTGAGAATCGTGGTGGACCGGGCGTTCCCGATACTAACCACGGCATCATTCCGCACGTCTAAAGGTTGGATGCGAAAGCGGGCGATATTGCCGGCCGAATGTGCGCAGGCCTGTCAGCACCTGTCCCTGCGCGCGGACGGTGAGCTTTCGGAGTTCGAGAGCGTCCTGCTCGAGGCCCACCTCGCGGTCTGCCCGGACTGTCAGTCGTTCGAGAAGGGAGTCACCGGCTTCACCACCCTGCTGAGGGCGGTTGCGCCGGAACAGCCGATCGTCTCGTTCAAGCTCCCTCGTGGCCGCAGCCGGGCAAATGCGCTCCTCGCAACCTCACTGCGAGCCGGATCCGCCGCCGCCGCCCTCGCGATCGTCGTCCTCACGGGCTTCGCCACTTTCCACAGCGCGCTCCATAATTCGCCCAGCGCACCCCAGGGCGGCGCGAACCTGGGTGAGACGCGGCTCGTACTCGACTTACACGAGCGTCAACTCCAACAACTCGACAGTCTCGGCCGGGCACGGAAGCTAGTCGTGCCTCATGGTCTGGCCGCGGCGGAGCGAGACGGAAGGAGGTAGGCAGGCTGGGACAACGTCGACCGTTTCGATGACTTGCGTCGGGCAAGGCAGCGGACGTCGGGGCATGCCCGTCGAATCGGTCGGAAATCGGTTAGGATGCAGCCCCTTTCAGCCCGAGGTAACGACCTCGCTGGCGTCCAGGGGGGTTTCGACGAGACCTCGGTACAAAGGAGGGAAAAGCAAGGATGCGAAGACGCTATCTTTGGGCCGGGCTGGTTACGCTCATTGCGATCACCGTCGCGAGTTCGGCGGCCGCAATGTCGAACCACTCCCAGAAGGCCCAGGTCCTGCGCCAGGCGCTCGGCGCGGAGCCGCCGTCGCTCGACCCGGGACTTGCCACCGACACCACGTCGGCGAACGTCCTGTTCAACCTGGAGGATCCGCTCATCAGGCTCGGGAAGGCGCCGGCGTTGAAGGCAACGGCCGGTGCCGCGTCGAGCTGGTCGGTCAAGGGTGCCCACGTCGTCCTGAACCTGCGCCACGACGTTCGTTGGACGAACGGCCAGCCCGTGACAGCTCAGGACTACGTCTACTCATGGCTGCGAACGATCTCGCCTGAGCTCGCAGCGGACTACGCCTACCAGTTCTTCGGCATCAAGGGTGCAGAAGCGTACAACGGCTGCGATCCCGCCAAGGCGAACTGCAACGCGCTCAAGGCAAAGGTCGGCGTCAAAGCCCTGGGCAAGTACAAGCTCGGCATCACGCTGACCTCGCCGCAGCCGTGGTTCATCCAGCAGCTCTCCCACACCTCGTTCCTGCCGGTCAACAAGGCCGCAGTGACGAAGTGGGGCAACAAGTGGACCGAGCCTGGCCACATCGTCACGGACGGCCCGTTCAAGCTGGTGTCGTGGAAGCACGACGCTTCGCTGACGCTCGTCAAGAACACCAAGTGGCGCGGGGCACGGTCGGTGAAGCTGACGAGGGTCGAGATGCCGATCATCGTCGACGCCACCACCTCTGAGAACGCCTTCAGGGCTGGGAACATCGACGCCTGCGAATCGTGCGTAGCACCGGTCGACATCCCGTCCTGGAAGAAGACCAAGTTCTGGAAGGTCTACAAGGCACTCGGGACGTACTACTACGGGTTCAACGTCAAGAACATCAGCAGCGTCAACCAGCGCCGGGCGATGGCGGTGGCGATCGACCGCAACCAGATCGTCACGTTCATCACGCAGGCCGGCCAGGTGCCCGCGAGGGGCTTCACCCCGAACGGCATCGCGGGCGGACCGATCATCACGAAGCACAGCAGCATGCCCGCGACCTCGAAGCTGGCTCAGGCCAAGGCCCTGATGGCCAAGGTCGCGAACCCGAAGAAGGACATCCATCTGTACGTGAACAACTCGCCGGGTCACGTGAAGATCGCCACGGCAATCCAGGCCTTCTGGAAGGAGCTCGGCCTCGACGTGACGATCAAGGTCCAGGAGTGGAAGCAGTTCCTGCAGTTCCTCGGACCGCCGCCGAACGCGGACGTCGACGTCTACCGGCTGGGTTGGATCTACGACTTCCCGGATGCCTACAACGGTCTGGTTCTCTGGACCTGCGATTCCGGGAACAACAACACCAACTGGTGCAACAAGAAGTACGACGCACTGGTGGTCAAGGCCACGCACACGCCGAACAACGCGGCGCGGGCCAAGATCTACCAGCAGGCTGAGGACATCCTCACCGGCCCGAGCGGCGACCTGCCGATCATGCCGATCTACTGGTACACGTTCACGGCTCTGCTGAAGACCAATGTGAAGGGCTGGTCCATCAACCCGACGGACCAGTGGGACCTGACGAAGGTGTCCATCAAGTAGCAGGGCCTCCAAGGGCAGGGCGCAAAGGTTGCGCCCTGCCCTTTGCTCTGTTAGACCCCCTCAGGCGCCCGAAATGCTCAAGTTCATCATCAGACGGGCTTTGTGGACGATCCCGGTCATCCTTCTTGTCGTCCTCATGACTTTCGTGATGATGAGGCAGATCAAGGGGAATCCGTTCCAGGTCACCGAGCGCGCCGTTCCGGTCTCGATTCAGCGGAACCTCGACCGGAAGTACCACCTCGACAAGCCCTGGTACACCCAGTACTTCTATTACGTGAAGGGCGTCTTCACGGCTGACCTGGGGCCGTCGCTCGTCCAGCGGGACCAGGGCGTGAACGACATCATCAAGGAGCACTTCCCGGTATCGCTCAAGCTGGGTGGCCTGGCGATGTTATGGGCGCTGTGCCTCGGGATTCCGCTCGGAATCCTCGCGGCGCTGAAACAGAATTCGATCTTCGACTACATGATCATGACGTTCGTGAACTTCGGGTACGCGATACCCAACTTCCTGATCGCGACCCTGCTCATCTACTTCTTCGCGCTCAAATGGCGCGCCTATACGCCTTTTCCGACGAACGGCTGGGGAGGCTGGGAAACCTGGATCCTGCCGATGATCGCGCTCGGTCACGCGCCCATGACGTTCTTCGCGCGAATCGTGCGCGGCTCGATGCTCGAGACCCTGCAGCAAGACTACATTCGAACGGCCAAGGCAAAGGGTTTGCGCTGGCGCCGCGTGGTCGGACTCCACGTTCTGCGTAATTCCTTGATTCCGGCAGTCACCGCCGCGGCGCCACTCCTCGGCTTCCTGATCACCGGATCCTTCATCGTCGAGACGATCTTCGGGATCCCCGGCATCGGCCGCTACTTCGTCATCTCGGTTACTGGTCGCGACTACTCGGTGACAATGGGCATCACGATCATGCTCTCGCTCATCATCATCGTCGCCAACCTCGTCGTCGACATCCTCTACGGGTACCTCGATCCGAGGACCCGGGACGTCAGAACCTGATGGTCACCGATCGTCGCTCCGAGTTCGAGGCCACCCTCGCCCGCACAGCCGAAGCGCGGGGGCAAGAGGCCGGCGCCGCGCTGCAGCGCGCTTCTCTGCTGCGGGATGCGATCCACCGCTTTGTCCGGAATCGCGCCGCAGTCGTCGCCGCCGTCGCTTTTCTGATCATGCTGGCGTTCGTCATCTTCGTGCCGTGGCTCAGCAACGGCAACGCGTACGGGGTCGACTTCTCACAGGCGTACCAGAGTCCCAGCTGGTCGCATCCCTTCGGCACCGACGAGTTCGGTCGCGACCTGTTCATCCGCACCGCACTCGGCGGACGCGTGTCGATCGCAATCGGCTTCGCCGCCACCTTCGCGATCATGTTCGTCGGGATCCTGTACGGCGCGGTCTCCGGCTTCGCCGGCGGCGCGATCGACAACATGCTCATGCGCTTCCTCGACGCGCTCTACGGACTGCCGTACCTCCCCTTCGCGATCATCACGCTCGCGATCTTCGGCACGGTCAATTTCTGGACGATGGTCGTAGCCCTCACCGTCGCTTCGTGGTTCACGACGGCGCGGGTGATGCGGGGGCAGATCATCACGCTCAAGGAAAACGACTATGTGCGCGCCGCCAACGCGCTCGGCGCGCGGTGGTATCGCGTGTTGTTCCGGCATCTACTCCCGAACACGCTCGGGGTCATCCTGATCTTCGTCTTCCTCGAGCTCCCGGGCGTAGTCCTCGGCGAGGCGTTCCTGTCATTCATCGGCCTGGGCATCAGCCCGCCGAAGGCCTCTTGGGGCACCCTTGCCCAGGACGGCTACTCGGCCTACGAGGCGCACCCTTACATCATCGTCATCCCGAGCCTGGCCATCGCCTGGCTGATCCTCAGCGCCTTCTTCGTCGCCGACGGCCTCCGGGATGCGCTCGACCCGCGCACGAGGGAGACGTAGAGATGCGGCGTAGGCACCACCCGGCGCCGTCGAGGGCGTTCTGATGCCCCTGCTGGCCGTCAACAACCTGCACACGTACTTCAAGACGCGCGAAGGCGAGGTTCGCGCGGTCGACGGCGTCTCGTTCAGCGTCGAGCGCGGAACGATGCTCGGGATCGTGGGCGAGTCAGGCTGCGGCAAGTCGGTCACGATGCTCTCCATCATGGGGCTCATCGAGCTCCCTGGCCGCGTTGTGGAAGGCACCGCCGTCTTTCAGGGACGCGACCTGCTGAAGCTGAAGGGGACCGACCTCGAGGACGTGCGCGGGCACGAGATCGGGATGATCTTCCAGGACCCGATGACCTCGCTGAACCCGACCTTGACGATCGGGACGCAGATCACCGAGACGCTCCGCAGGCACCTCGGCATGTCCAAGCAGCAGGCGCGCAAGCGGGCGATCGAGCTGCTGGAGGAGGTTCACATCCCGAAGGCCGCCTCCCGGCTGGACGACTACCCGCACCGGTACTCGGGCGGCATGCGCCAGCGTGTGATGATCGCGATTGCCATCTCGTGCAATCCAAAGCTCCTGATCGCAGACGAGCCCACGACTGCGCTCGACGTGACCGTGCAGGCGGGCGTGCTCGACCTTCTGCACGAGCTGCGTACAGATCACGAGATGGCGGTGATCATCATCACCCACGACATGGGCGTCGTCGCCGAGACCGCGAACGACATCCTCGTCATGTACGCCGGCCAGGTGGTCGAACAGGCATCAGCCTACGACCTCTTCGACCGTCCGGAGCATCCCTACACGGAGGCGCTGCTCGAAGCGCTACCCCAGGTCGAGGGTGAGGGCATCCGCGAGGGTCGACTCAGGTCGATCCCCGGCCGCCCGCCCGACCTGATCGATCCGCCCGAGGGTTGCCGATTTGCGCCGCGCTGCACCTACGCAGGACTGGACGACTGCGCGCTCGTCCAACCGGAGCTTCGCGAGATCCGCCCCGGCCACTGGGTGCGGTCGAGGCACCCTGCTTCCGAACGCGCCGCTCAACCGGTTGGTGCCCCATGACGACGCCTTTTGGTCAGACAGCCCCGCCTACGGCCGAACCGCTTCTCGTCGTCAAGAACCTGAAGAAGTACTTCCCGATCAAAAGCGGAGTCTTCATCGACCGGACGGTCGACTTCGTCAAGGCCGTGGACGACGTCTCGTTCCACGTGCATGCCGGCGAGACGCTCGGACTCGTGGGGGAATCGGGATCGGGAAAGACCACGACCGGGTACTGCGTGCTGCAGCTGCTGAAGCCGACGGACGGCAGCGTCATCTTCCAGGGTCAAGAGCTGACGAAGATGAGGAAAGCGGGCTTGCGCCAGATGCGGCGCGAGCTGCAGGTCGTCTTCCAGGATCCGTACGCGTCGCTGAACCCCCGCATGACCGTCGGGGACATTGTCTCGGAGCCGCTGCAGGTCCACGACATCGGCGACCGCGGCTCCCGTCGCCGCAGCGCGGAGCAGCTGCTCGAGGTCGTCGGCTTCAACCCCGACTTCATCAACCGCTATCCGCACGAGTTCTCCGGGGGCCAGCGGCAGCGCATCGGGATCGCCCGCGCGCTCGCGCTGAACCCGAGCCTGATCGTGTGCGACGAGCCTGTCTCCGCTCTCGACGTCTCGATCCAGGCGCAGATCCTCAACCTGCTCAAGGATCTGCAGGCAGAGTTCGGTCTCGCCTACCTCTTCATCGCCCACGACCTGGCGGTGGTCAGGACGATGAGCGATCGCATCGCAGTCATGAACCGCGGCAAGATCGTCGAGGAAGGCCCTGCCGAAGAGGTCTACTCGAACCCGCAGGATCCGTATTCGCAGGCCTTGCTCGCCGCCGTTCCGATTCCCGACCCGCGGAGGATGCGCGAGCGTCGGGCCGAGCGGCGGAAGCATCAAGATGTTCTTGCGGAATCCGTCTGAGCCGCAGCCCAGGGGCAGAATGAAAATCGTCGCGGCCTTGGTGGCCGTTGGCGCCCTCGTATTCGTGAGCGCCGGGTGCGGATCCGGGCCCACAAAGAAGGGCGCCGCATCCGCCCCGAGTTGGTCGTTCGCGGCCAGGATGCTGCACCGTCGGAGCTATACAGCCTCGGCGGAGCTCGGTGGAAAGGTGTACGTCGCCGCGGGCATGGTCGGCAACTCCGGCCGCCCGCTCGATCTGTTCGAGCGCTTCGATCCCACGCGGAACGAGTGGACCTCGCTGACTCCGCTGCCGGAGAGATTCAGCGCTGGGGCCGCCGCGAGTCTCGACGGACGAATCTGGGTCGTCGGCGGCAACTCGGATACGACGAACGGCCGCCAGGTGTTCGCCTACGACGTACAGCGTGCGCGATGGACCGAGGAGCCCTCTCTTCCGGCCCCCAGGACAAACCTCGCCGTGGTCGCGGCCGGCCGCAAGCTGTACGCCATCGGCGGCCTCGATCCGGTCGAGGCGACGAAGACGGTCTTCG
This sequence comes from Actinomycetota bacterium, assembly GCA_046735315.1. Classification (GTDB taxonomy): domain Bacteria; phylum Actinomycetota; class Thermoleophilia; order Gaiellales; family Gaiellaceae; genus 3-1-20CM-4-69-9. The sequence goes on along the minus strand of JBKPTB010000044.1, from coordinate 29,158 downwards.
TCTACGACCTGGCCAGCCGGCGCTGGTCGAAGGCTGCGCCGCTGCCGAAGGCCTTGCAGGCACTCGCAGGGGTCGTCTTCCGCGGCGAGATCTGGGCCCTGGGCGGGCGCGTGCGATCGGGCACGATCCAGCGCGGGGTCTGGATCTACAACCCGCGCACGAACCGCTGGCGGGTCGGCCCGACGCTCCCGACACCGATGGAGACACTCGGGGCCTCGGCTTCGAGCGGTCGCATTGACGCGGTGCTCGAGCACAACTACTTCACCTACGACGCGAGCTCGTCACGTTGGGTGCACGGGCCGAGCCTGGAGGTTCCGCGACACGCGCTCGGCGTCTTCACGATCAAGGGCACGCTGTACGCGATCGGCGGCTGCGTCGTGCCGCAGCTCGAGGACAGCTCGGTCGTCGAGAAGATCCCGCTTCGCCGCCTCGGCGACTAGCCGGTCAGCGCGTCTGCGCCGGCGACGACTTCCAGGATCTCCTGGGTGATCTCCGCCTGCCGCGCGCGGTTCATCGCGAGCGTCAGGTCGTCGATCAGGTCGCCGGCGTTCTTCGAGGCGTTACGCATTGCTGTCATGCGTGCACCGTGCTCCGAGGCCGCCGACTCGAGGAGCGCCCGGTAGAGCTCGGTCTCGAGGTAGACAGGCAGGAGGCGCTCCAGGATCTGTTCGGGCTCCGGCTCGAAGATGAAGTCGCCGCGCTGGGCGTCCTCCTCACGCTCCTCGTCTCCCGTCTCGAGCAGGTCCTCTGAGAGTGGGAGGAGGTCCTGCACGGTCACGGTCTGGACGAGCGCCGTCTCGAAGTGGTTGTAGACGACGACCACACGGTCGACCTCGTCCTCCGTGTAGAGCTCGGCAACGCGGTGTGCGATCGCCTGGGCGTTGGCGTAACGCGGGTCATCCGTGAAGCCGGTGAACTCGCCGACGAGGTCGAACCGGCGGAACCTCAATGAGCCCACCCCGCGCCGCCCGACCCCCACCCACAGGACGTGCTTGCCCTCGCCACGCAACTCGCGTTCGAGCGCAAGGGCACGACGGAGGATCTGCGAGTTGAACGCTCCCGCCAGGCCGCGGTCGCCGGTCAGCGGCACGATCGCCACTCTCTCCTCGCGCTCGTGCTTTTGGAGAAGCGGCAAGCCGCGCACGGACGTGCTCGCGCGAGCCGTGCCCGCCATCAGCTCGAGCATACGATCGGCATACGGCCGCATCTCCTCGATCCGCGTTTGAGCCTTCTTCAGCTTCGAGGCGGCGACGAGCTCCAATGCGCGCGTGATCTTCCGCGTGTTGCGGACCGAACGGACACGCCGCTTGATGTCCTGGACGGTGGCCACTAGCTAACGAGCGTGTCGGTCTCCGACGGGGCGAAAGCCTGATTGACCTTCCCGATCTCCTCGTCGAGCGTCGCTGCGACGTCGTCGGCGAGGTCGCCGGATTCGCGGATCGTCTTCAGGATGGTCCCGTCGGCCTTGAGCTGCTCGACGAGCTCTTCTGCGAACCGGCTCACGTCGACAACGGGAATGTCGTCGAGGTAACCGTTCACGCCGGCGTAGAGGGCGGCGACCTGCTCCTCCATCGGCCACGGCTGGTACTGCGGCTGGTTCAGGAGGGCGACCATCCGCTCACCGCGGGCCAGCGCCTTGCGCGTCGTCTCGTCGAGCTCGGATCCGAACTGTGCGAAGGCTTCGAGCTCACGGTACTGAGATAGATCGAGGCGTAGACGCCCAGCGACCTTCTTCATCGCCTTCGTCTGCGCCGAGCTTCCGACCCGTGACACGGAGATGCCGACGTTGATTGCCGGGCGGACACCTGAGAAGAAGAGATCGGACTCGAGATAGATCTGGCCGTCCGTGATCGAGATGACGTTCGTCGGGATGTACGCCGCCACGTCTCCGGCCTGCGTCTCGACGATCGGCAGAGCCGTGAGACTGCCGCCGCCGTTCTCGTCGGACAGCTTGCACGCCCGTTCGAGGAGCCGCGAGTGCAGATAGAACACGTCACCCGGAAACGCCTCCCGCCCCGGTGGGCGGCGCAGGAGCAACGAGAGCTGGCGGTACGCATCGGCATGCTTCGACAGGTCGTCGTAGATGACGAGCGCGTGCTGGCCCTTGTAGAGGAAGTACTCCCCCATCGCGCACCCGGCGAACGGGGCCATCCACTTGATCGGCGCGGCCTCCTGCGCGGGGGCGGAAACGATCGTCGTGTACTCCATCGCCCCTTCGTCGCGGAACAGCTCGTACACCTGCGCGACCGTCGATGCCTTCTGGCCGATCGCGACGTAGATGCACATCACGTCCGTGTCCTTCTGGTTCAAGATGGTGTCGAGGCCGAGCGTCGTCTTGCCGGTCTGGCGGTCGCCGATGATCAGCTCACGCTGGCCGCGGCCGATGTTCGTCATCGCGTCGATCGCCTTGATCCCTGTCTGCAGCGGCTCCTTCACCGGCTGGCGGGCGACGACACCCGGCGCCTTGAACTCGAGCGGCCTCTGCTCCGCACCCTCGATGGGGCCTCCTCCGTCGAGCGGATTGCCGAGCGGGTCGACGACGCGTCCGAGCAGTCCCTCGCCGACGGGGACGCTTGCAACCCTGCCCGTGCGCTTCACGGGCTCGCCCTCCTTGACGTGCTGCCACTCGCCGAAGAGCGCCGCGCCGACGTCGTCCTCCTCGAGGTTGAACGCGAGCCCGATGACGCCGTGCTCGAGCTCGAGCATCTCCTGCGACACACAATTCTCGAGCCCGTAGGCGCGGGCGATTCCGTCGCCGACCTGCAGGACGGTGCCGACCTCGGCGAGGTCGGTCTCGACGTCGTAGTGCTCGATCCGGTCCTTGAGGATCGAGGTGATCTCTTCTGGACGTAGCTTCACGTGTCTAGCTCCTTGCTAGGTCATGTCGCAGGCCCTCGATGCGGCCGCGTACGGAGGCGTCGACGCGCATCGATCCCGCCTGCAGGACGAAGCCGCCGATGAGATTTGGGTCGACCTTTCGGGACGCCTCGACCGTGCGGCCGGACGCCTTCTCGATCTGGTCCAGGATTCCGCTCGCCTCCTCGTCCGAGAGCTCGTAGGCGGTGGTCAGCTCCACCTCCAGCCTGCGCTCCTCGGCTGCGAGCAACCGATCGAATTCGCGCACGATCTCCTCGATCTCCCCGATGCGTCCTTTCTCCGCGGCGAGCCGCAGGAAGTTTTGGACGAGCGGGTCGGCCTCGCCGATCAGGTCGGCGACGATCCCGGCCTTCGTCTCCGGGTCGAGCTCGGGATTACGCAGGACCGTGCGAAGCTCCGGGACTTCGCGCACGGCCGCCGAGAAGTCGCTCAGCTCCTGATGGACCGCTGCAAGCCGGCCGTTCTCCTTCGCGGCGTCGAACAACGCGCGGGCATAGGTGCGGTGGACGGCGGCTATCGGTCGGCTCCTGTCCGAATCGTGCTTCCCGGCCGCGAAAAGCACTTCATGTGACCGGCTCCCGTTCGAGCACGGAGAAGTCGAGGTCCTTGATCGCGTCCTCGATCAGACGCTTGTGATCTGCGTCGTCGAGCACCTTGCCTGTGACCTTCGTGGTTGCGATCAGCGTGAGCTCCGCGACCTCGGCGCGGATTTGCTGAAGCGCCCGATGTGTCTCCGCTTCGATCTGCCGCTTGGTCTCCTCGAGCCGGCGCTGGCGGTCGGCCTCCGTCTCCTCCTTGACGCGCTGCGTCATGGAGTCGGCAACTTTGCGTGCCTCCGCAAGGATCTCCTCCGCCTGTCCTCGCGCCTCGCCGATGAGAGCGCGGTGCTCCTGCAACAGCCGACGGGCCTCGTCCCGCGCCTTGTCCGCTTCTTCCAGCGAGCGCCGGATCCGCTCGCGGCGCTCGTCGATCGCCTTCTGGATGTACCCGAAGGCGAAGCGCTTCAGAACGAGGAACGTGATCCCGAAGCAGACGATGGTCCAGACCATCAATCCGAGCTTGACCTGGATCAGCGGATTCGACGCGACCAGCATCAGACCAACACGTAGGCCAGGATCGAGCCGAGCAGGCCGTAGAAGACGACGGCCTCGGTGAGCGCGAAGCCGAGCCACTGGATACCCGTGAGCTCACCGCGCAGCTCCGGCTGACGCGCGACCGACTGGATCATCGACCCGAAGATATTGCCGATGCCGACACCGGCACCGAGTGCGCCGAGACCGACGCCGAGGGCGAGGCCGATCGCTTTTCCGGCCTTCGTCACATCCCCCGTGGTTGCTGCAAGCAGTGCGTTCACGATTCCTCCTTTTATCCGCTATGCCGCCCAAGCCGGCATAGCTTTTTTCGTCGGCATCACCAGCGACGCCTCAGTGCTCCGGCTCGATCGCCGAGCCGATGTAGATGGCTGACAGGGCGGCGAAGATGAACGCCTGGATGCCGACGACGATCACGACCTCGAAGACGTAGAACAACGTCGCCGGAATGATGACGGGCAACAGTGCCAACGATTGGAAGATGAAGATGAGCCCGAGGAAGGTCAGGATCAGAATGTGCCCGGCCAGCATGTTCGCAAAGAGACGGACGCTCAGTGAGATCAAGCGCATGAACTGGCCCAGGACCTCGAGAGGGACGATGAGAAGCAGTAGTCCTTTCGGTGCGTCAGGGATCCAGCTCTTGAAGTAGCGGATCGGTCCGTTCCAGCGGATGCCTTCGATGTGAGTGAAGAAGAAGGTCAGGAGTGCGAGCGCCAGCGTGACCGAAAGCGAGCTCGTGGCCGCGTAGATGCCCCACGTTGGAATGCCGTGGTACGTCTCGCCGGTGATCGGCAGCGGGATGAATCCGAGCAGATTGACGACCAGGATGAAGAGGAAGAGCGACGCCACGTAGGGGAACCAGCGACCGATCGCTTTTGACGGCAGGCCCTGCTCCGCGATCTGTACCTCCGTCACCTCGTAGATCTGCTCCCCGATCGTCTGGCGAACGCCGGGCTGAACACCCAGGCGCAGACGCATGAGCACAAGCCCGAGGACGATGGTCACAACCGTCCCGAGCATCAGGTAGACGACCGCCTTGGTGATCGAGAGATCGAGGGGCCCGAGGTGGATGGGGACCCAGTCGTGCTGCTCGAACTCTGTCGTCGGATCGAACTCCCCACGCGCCAGGGCGGCCTGAGGAAAGGCAAGTGCGACGAGGACGACGGCGATCAGGCGGGACCTCACCGGGTCCCTCCGAAATAGGTGAGAAGCGAGAGACCAAGTTCGAGCGTGTATGCGAGCGCGTAGACCAGCGCCGCCGCCAACGCCAGACGCGGACTCGACGCTGCAACCGCGAACAGGACGATGAGGAGGCCGAGTGTCTTGAAGAGCAATCCGAATGCCTGCATTCCGGAGGCCGCGAGGTTACCCGTGTCCCTTCTCACGCGCCGCAGTAGGACATCGATGGCGTGGATCGCAACCCAGAGCACGGCTGCAAGCGCCCACGCGGAGATCCTCCAGTCGAGGATCAAGAACAAGGGCAAGGCGAAGAGGATGACGAGTGAGCCCGCGAGGGCGGGCAGCAGGTGACCTGGTTCCGGCCGCGGAGTCGACAGAAGGCCCGAGCGCATCAGAAGACGTCCCGGTAGCGCCAGTAGACCGTGTAGACCGACAGTGGGAAGCCGATCACGGCGCCGATCAGGATCCCTATCCCGATCGATCCGGCGAGCCAGCCGATCGCGAGCCCCACCGCCACGGAGGCGAACAGGACTCCGATGAGTACACCTCCGGCCTCGGCGTATTGAGGACTACCGCGGCGGCGTTGAGGCTCCATCCGGCCGGAGCATACCAAGTTTGTGACAGCGCTAGACCGCTTGAAAACTGCAAAAACCGCAGACTTTGTACTACGCGGACTTGCGATCCCGAAGACGGGCCTCTTCCTCTCGACGTCGGAGGATCGGATTGGCGAGCTTCACGATCTCCAGCAGGTAAACCATGTAGACCGAGGCGGCGAGCGAGACGAGGCCGAAGGCCGAGACCAGCACCGTGCGCCACAGATGCCAGTGGCCGTGCTGGTGCGGGCGGATGAAGCGGAGGGCCAGCGCGGAGGCGGCGAGCGTCCCGCACCAAAGCCAGATGTAGGTCGCTGCCCGGCGTTGTGAGAAGCCGATGTTGACGAAGCGGTGGTGGAGGTGGGCCCGGTCTGCCACGTAGACGGGCTGCCGGTACTTCAAGCGCCTGGCGACGACGAAGGACGTGTCGAGGATCGGCACGGCGAGCACGAGCAGCGGGAAGAAGAGCGTGACGATCGAGGCGGTCTTGAGCAGGCCCTGTAACGGGATCGCGGCCAGCACGAAACCGAGCAGCATCGCGCCGGAGTCGCCCATGAAGATCCGGGCCGGATAGACGTTGTGCCGCAGGAAGCCGAGCGAGGCGCCGAGCACGACCGCCGACAGGATCGCCGCCTGGACCTCGGGCCGCGGCAGCGAGAGTGCGATCAGCGTGAACGTGAAAGCCGAGATCGCCGAGACGCCTGCCGCCAGCCCGTCGAGGCCGTCCAGGAAGTTGACCATGTTCATGATCGCGACGATCCAGAGCACCGACAGCGGCATCCCCACCCACTCCGGCAACGTGTGCGCACCAAGGATCGGGAACGTGAACCGGTGCACCCAGATACCGAACCCGACCGGTATCGACGCCGCCACGATCTGACCGCCGAGCTTCTCCCACCAGCGCAGGCCACGGAAGTCGTCGATCGCCCCCACCGTCGTCGCCACCGCGGCGCCGAGCAGCAAGCCTCGTGTCTCGCCCGAGAGGTCGAGGAACGCCAGCGCAGGCACGAACACTCCGAAGAACAGGGCGAGCCCGCCCAGGCGCGGCACCGTGCGGCGGTTCAAGCGGCGTCCTTCCGGCCGGTCGACGACGCCGAGCAAACGTGCCATCCCGCCGACCGCGGGCGTCAGGAGGACGACGATCGATGCGGCGAGAAGCGCACCCCAGATGATCTCGAGATGGTCGGCGAGCGTGTCCAGCATCGCGCTTCGCTACTTCGTGCCGTACAGCCGGTCGCCTGCGTCGCCCAGGCCGGGCACGATGAACCCCCGTTCGTTGAGACCACGGTCGATCGAGGCGACCACGATCTGCACGTCCGGATGATCCCGAACGATCCGCTCGATTCCCTCCGGAGCCGCGATGATCGCGATCAGCCGCACGGACGTCGCGCCCGCGTCCTTCACCGTCCGGATCGCAGCCGCGGTCGAGTTGCCGGTAGCGAGCATCGGATCGAGCAGGATGACATCCCGCTCCGCGACGTCGGCGGGCAGCTTCGCGTAGTACTCGACCGGCTCCAGCGTCTCCTCGTCGCGGTACATGCCGATGAAGCCAACGCGAGCGCTCGAGATCAGGGAGAGGACGCCGTCGAGCATGCCCACCCCGGCGCGCAGAATCGGGCACACGGCGACCTTCTTGCCGCTGATGTGCGGGAAACGCCCGACCTCGAGCGGCGTCTCGACTTCGACATCCTCAGTGGGAAGGTCCTTCGTCGCCTCGTACGTCAAGAGCAGCGTGATCTCGTTGACGAGCTTGCGGAAGTGAACCGTCGGAGTGTTCTTGTCGCGCAGGTAGGAGAGCTTGTGCTGGACCAGCGGATGCTTGACCTCGATGACCTGTCCGGTATGCGTCTCGGTCACCGTCATGAGTCGCTCGCCTGCGGGTGGCGGCTCACGAGCCGCCACCCGTCACATAGGTCGTCCAGCCGCGGAACCCCGGATAGAGGGGACGCTTGTCGCACAGAGCGTCGGTGCGGGAACGCAGGGCGCCGAGGTCCGGCGCTTTGTCGAGTGCCTCGACGATGATGCCGGCGATCTCACGGAAGTCGTCCTCGTCCATCCCGCGCATCGTCGCAGCCGGCGTGCCGATACGAACCCCGCTCGCGACCGTGGGCGGCCGTTCGTCGAACGGCACGGTGTTCCTGTTGACCGTGAGCTTCACCTCGGCCAGGCGCTCCTCTGCGTCCTTGCCGGTCCAGTCCGTCGAGCGAAGGTCGAGCTGGAGCAGGTGCGTGTCCGTGCCGCCGGTGAGGACGTCCAGGCCTCCATCGATCAACGAATCGGACAGGGTGTCCGCGTTTCGGCGAACCTGCGACTGGTAGTCGCGAAACGCCTCGCCTGCAGCGATCTTGAAGCAGGTCGCCTTGGCCGCGATCGTGTGCTCGAGCGGGCCGCCCTGGATCCCCGGGAAGACCGCCCGGTCGATCGCCTGGGCGTGCTCCTGCCGGCAGAGGATGAAGCCGGAGCGCGGACCCGCGAGTGTCTTGTGCGTCGTCGAGGTGACGAAGTCGCAATGCTCCACGGGATTCGGATGGAGCCCGGCCGCAACGAGGCCGGCGAAGTGGGCCATGTCGCAGAGAAGCAACGCACCAACGTCGTCGGCGATCTCCCGGAACTTCGCCGTGTCGACCGTGCGCGGGTAGGCCGAGCCTCCGCAGATGATCAGGGCGGGCCGAGATTCACGCGCCTTGGCGAGCACTTCGTCGTAGTCGACGACGTTGGTCTCCCGCGAAACGCCGTAGTGGGCGATGGTGTAGAGGCGGCCGGAAAAGTTGACCTTGAGCCCGTGCGTCAGATGACCGCCGTGGGCGAGCTCGAGCGACAGGATCGTGTCGCCCGGCTCCAACGTCGCGAGGTAGACGGCCATGTTGGTCTGCGCGCCGGCATGCGGCTGGACGTTCGCATGCTCGGCATCGAAGAGCTCCTTCGCACGGTCGATGGCGAGTTGCTCGATCTCGTCGACGACCTCACAGCCGCCGTAGTAGCGCTTGCCTGGATACCCCTCTGCGTACTTGTTGGTCGGGGTGGAACCGATTGCCTCCATGATCGACGGCCAGGTGAAGTTCTCGGAGGCGATCAGCTCGATCTGGTTGCGCTGCCGGTCGGCCTCGCGGCCGAGCAGCCGTGCGATGTCCGGGTCGACCTGATCGAGCCCGGCAGAGGTCAATTCCTGGAAGGTTTGCTGCGCGACGGCCATGTCTCTCCTCTCCCGGTGTCAGGTGGATCGTACTGCCGAGTCCAGTCGCCGCAGGACCTCTGCAGCTGGAACGGCGCCCTCGCGCAGGACCTGCGGCTCCGGGCCGGTGAGATCCACGACGGTGGACGGGTTTCCGGGCAAGTCGCCTCCGTCGATCGCAGCTCCTGCATGGTCTCGGATGTCTTGCGGCACCTCGTCGAGTCGCCGTGGATCGGGCCCGCCTGGGTGGTTGGCACTCGTGGCGACGAGTGCCCCGAGGCATGCAAGCACCTCGCGGGCGGGCCCGTCGAGAACCGGCACGCGCACGCCGATCGCCTCTGGATTGGCGCCGGTGATCCAGCGATAGCGCCGACCCGGGTTCGGCAGGATCAGGGTCAGCGGTCCGGGGAGCAACTCGCGTGCAAGCGAAGCAGCGCGCCCTCGCAACTCGGGGATGCACTCCAGCAGATAGTCGAAGTCGACCGCAACGAGCGCACTGGGCTGCGTCGCCTCCCTGCCCTTCAACTCGTAGAGGCGGTGAGACGGCTCCTCGCGATAGGGCTCCGCAGCCAAGCCGTACACGGTGTCGAACGGAAGCACGACGGGCAGCCCGGCATGCAACGCCGCAACCGCCTCGTGGATCATCGTCTTCCTTCCACGACACGTTCCTTCCCGGCCAGATCGCGCGCGATGGTCACGTCTGCGTAGCCGAGCGACCGCAGCGTGCCGGCCACGTCCTCCGCCTGGCCGTCGCCGACCTCGAGCGCCAGCAGCCGTGTCTCCGCGCGACGTGCGATCTCGCCGTGCAGCCCTTCGCCGACGAGCGCCACGCGCGGTTCCCAATCACGAATCTCCGGCTGCAGGGTCTCCCATTCTGCGGGCGTGACGTACGGCGGGTTCGAAACGACGAGGTCCCAGCCCTCGGACGCCGCCTCGGTGCCGCCGCGCCGGAATTCGACGGCAAGCCCCAGCGCAGCCGCGTTCTCGCGAGCGAGTGCGAGCGCGTCCGGCGACGAATCGACGGCCGTCACTCGCGCATCGCGATGTTCGTCGGCGATCGCGAGTGCGATCGCACCCGTGCCGGTGCCGAGATCGAGCACTCGGGGCTCAGCTTCGTCGCGCAGGAGCGCAAGAGCGCGCTCGACGAGCACTTCCGTCTCGGGACGCGGCACCAGCGCTCGTGCATCCGTCTTGAGCACGAGCCGGCGAAAGCCCCATTCGCCGAGCACGTAGGCCAGCGGCTCCCGCCTGACGCGACGCTCGAGCAGCTCCTCGAATTCTTCGGGAACCTGCCGGTCACGAACGGCGTGGACACCCGACCGTGAGGTCCCGAGCAGATGCGCGACGAGGAACTCGGCGTCGACCTCGGGCGTATCGACGCCCGCCGCGGCCAGCCGCTGCGCGGCAACACCCAACGCTGCCGAGGCGGTCACTCGCCCAGCGCGAGTCGGCGCTCTTCTGCGCCGAGCGCCTCGGTGAACTCGTCCAGCTCGCCTTGGAGCGCGCGGTCGAGCTGGTGCGTCGTGAGCTTGATGCGATGGTCCGTGACGCGGTTCTCGGGGAAGTTGTAGGTACGGATCTTCTCCGCCCGCTCGCCGGAGCCGATCTGCGAGCGTCGCGTCGCGTCGAGCTCTGCACGCTGGCGCTCGCGCTCGAGCTCGTACAGCCGTGCGCGCAGGACTCGCAGCGCCTTCTGTCGGTTCTGAAGCTGGCTCTTCTCGTCCTGCATCGCGACGACGAGGCCGGTCGGCAGGTGCGTGATGCGCACGGCCGAGTCCGTCGTGTTGACGCTCTGGCCGCCGGGGCCCGTCGAGCGGTAGACGTCGATCTTCAGATCGTTCGGATCGATCTCGACTTCGACCTCCTCGGCTTCAGGCATCACCGCGACGGTCGCCGTCGACGTGTGGATGCGCCCCTGCGACTCGGTTTCCGGCACGCGCTGCACGCGATGCGTGCCGCCCTCCCACTTGAAGACCGAGTAGGCGCCCTCTCCTTTGATGGCGAACGTGACTTCCTTGTATCCACCTGCCTCGTTGGGGCTCGCACCGAGTTGCTCGACACTGAATCCCCGACGCTCGGCGTAACGGGTGAGCGCGCGGAAGAGATCGCCGGCCCACAGAGCCGCCTCGTCGCCGCCCACCCCCTGTCGGATCTCGACGATCACGTCCTTGCTGTCGGCCGGGTCGGTCTCGACGAGTGCGAGCTTCAGCTCTTCCTCGAGCGAGGCCAACCGCTCCTCGAGCTCGGGGACCAGCTCGCGCAGATCGCCGTCCTCGCGGGCGTCGTCGAGATCGGCGCGTGCCTCCCGCCAGCGCTGTGCGAGCCGGTACGGGCCTTCGAGCTCCTTGAGCTTCCGCCCGGCAGCGGCGGCCTCTCGGTGGTCGTTGTACACGGCAGGGTCGGACAGGCGCTCCTGCGCTTCCTGGTACGAGCGCTCGACTTCGTCGAGCAGCGGTTCGAGCTTCCCGGCCATCGCCGGATTCAGGTTAGTGGTCGAGACGGGCAGTCACGTCGATCTCGGGGACGCCCGCGAGGGCTTTCGAGACGGGACAGTTCTGCTTGGCCTGGCTCGCCGCCTGCTCGAACTCCGCATCGTCCATCCCCGGGACCCGGCCGACGACGTCGAGCGCAACCTTCGTGATCCCTTCGCCGGGCTGAAAGGTCACCGTCGCGGAGCTCTGAAGCTCCTCGGGCGCATGTCCTGCTTGGGCGAGCCCGTTGGAGAGCGCCATGGAGAAGCAGGCCGCATGAGCCGCGGCGATCAGCTCTTCGGGACTCGTCAGGCCACCCGGGTCCTCGGCACGCGCCGGCCAGTTGACATCGAGCCCGCCGAAAGCGCCGCTCGTCACGGTCTCGATGCGCCCCTTCCCGCTCATCAGATCTCCCTTCCAGGTCACCTGGGCCTTGCGCTCAGTCGCCATCCGTTCCTCCCTGGAGTGTTGCGTGCACGGTTACGCGTCCGCTTGCCCTGATCAACGCTGAGAAAGGGCATCCCCGGTCGGCCACCTCGGCAACCCCCTGCAGCGCGGCCTCGTCGATCCCGGGGACTCGCGCACGGGCGACCACGTCGGAGGCAACGATTCGATGCGAGCCGTCCTCGACCTCGTCGAGGGTCACGGTGGCGGTGACGTCCAGCTGCTCCGGCGGGGAACCTGCGGAGGTGAGCTCGCCTGCGAGCGACATCGAGTAGCACGCGGCGTGTGCGGCGGCGAGCAATTCCTCCGGGCTCGTCTTGCCGGCCGGCTGTTCGACCCGGGAAGCAAGCGAGAAGGGCAAGCCCTCGAACGCGCCGGTCGCAGCGGTGATACCTCCGCTACCTCGCGCCAGATTGCCGTCCCAGGTGACGTTCGCCTCGCGTTGGACGCGAGGCATCTAAGCCATGACCTCTACCTTTCGAGCTTCGTCCGTCCGCCCCTCGAGTGCGAGCACTTCTTTGAGCGCGCGGATCGAGACCTCGACCTGGTCGAGCGACGGCTGGCGCGTCGTCAGACGCTGCAGCCAGAGCCCCGGCGCGAGCAAGGTCATCAGGATCCGGTTGTCGGTGTGCTTGCCGGCGAAGCGAATCAGCTCGTACGCGATCCCGGCGATCACGGGCAAGAGCAGAATCCGCGTTGCGATCAGCCAGTACCAGGCGGGTCGACCGAAGAAGGCGAACACGAAGATGGCGATCACCATCACCCAGAGCAGGAAGGCCGTACCGCAGCGCGGGTGGATGAGGCTGTGGCGCTGAACGATCTCCGGCTCGAGCTCCTCGCCCGCCTCGTACGCGTTGATCGCCTTGTGCTCGGCCGCGTGATACTGGAAGACCCGTCGCAGGTCGGGGAGGAGTGAGATCAGCAAGAGGTAGAGGACGAAGATCGTCACCCGGATCGCGCCTTCCACGATCACGAACCAGCCCGCTTGGATTCCAATCCAATCCGTGATCAATGCAGGCGAGACCTTGAACAGGAGAACGGCGAAACCGATCGCAATCGCAAAAGCGAAGATCAGCTGCCCGCGCGTGAGCTCGGCCGCGACCTCCTCGCCCTCCTCACCCTCCTTGCCTTCGGTCTGCGCCTGGTAGTTCGCCGAGATCGCGAGCGCACGGAAGCCGATCGCCAGTGACTCGCCGAGCGCGATCACGCCCCGTACGACGGGGAGCCGGAAGAGCCGGTGCCGGGCCATCGGCGACGAGATCGACTGATTGACATGAGCGATGTCGCCGTCCGGCTTGCGTACGGCCACGGCCCAATTGGACGGCCCTCGCATCATCACGCCCTCGAGGACGGCCTGTCCACCGACTGTCGTCATTGAAAAGCCCTAGGCGCGGCGCGCGCCGCCGGCCTTCTCGAGCCGGCGCTGGAAGCGCTCGACGCGGCCGCCCGTGTCGACGAGCTTCTGCTTACCCGTGTAGAACGGATGGCAGTTCGAGCAGATCTCGACGTGGAGCTCGGGCTGCGTCGATCGGGTCTGAAACGTGTTCCCGCAGGAACAAGTCACGGTCGCGAGGACGTAGTCAGGATGGATGTCAGGCTTCATCTGAGTCCAGGATAGCAGCGGCTGTTTCGGGTGCCACGTTGCCCCCGGAGACGACCGCAGCGACGGTTTGACCGGCTTCGAGATCGATTCGTCCGGCCAGCAGAGCGGCTGCGGTCGCGGCTCCCGCAAGCTCGCAGGCCCACTTCATGCGGCCGTACATGAAGTGGAAACCAGACCGAAGCTCTTGCTCCGTGACGAGGACGGACTCCACCCCCAACTCGGTGCAGACGGCAATGCAGTTCTCGCCGGCAAAGGGGCCATTGAGCCCGTCGGCCGCCGACGCCGCCTCGACGTGGACGAGGCGACTCGCCTTCAGACCCTCATGCAGCGCCGGCGATCGCTCGGGTTCGACCGCGATCACCCGCGCATCGGGGTTGATTCCCTTGACCGCCGCTGCGATGCCCGAGACGAGCCCACCGCCGCCGACCTGCACCAGGACGACCTCCGCCCCGGGAGCGTCTTCGAGGATCTCGACACCCACGGTTCCCTGCCCGGCCATCACCAACGGGTCATCGAAAGGATGGACGAGGGTCCGTCCTGTTTCCTCGATCAATTGCTCGAGCCGCTCGAAGGCCGCGACCTTGTCGGGCGCCTCGGTGTCGACCGTTGCGCCGTAGCCACGCGCCGCGGCGATCTTCATCGGGCTCGCGTCCTCCCACATCACGACGAGTGCGTCGAGGTGCTCGACCGCCGCGGCGTAGGCGAGCGCCTGAGCATGGTTCCCGGCCGAGATGGAGATCAACCCCCTCCGCTTCTCGTCCTCGGAGAGCGTCGCGAGCTTGCTCAGTACGCCTCGCGGCTTGAACGACCCGGTGCGCTGGAAGAGTTCCCCCTTGAAGCGGACGTCGGCCCCGATCCGGTCTGACAACGTGGCCGAGCGGACGAGCGGGGTCCGGTGCAGCCGGTCACCGATCCGCTCTCTGGCGCCGTAGACATCGTCGAGAGAGAGCAGGGAGTCCGTTGTCGCCACGGTGACATCGTATGGTGGAACCGCCAGGTCAGACCGGGTGTAGGAGGTCCAGTGGCTCGACTCTCCTTGACATTGGTCGTTGCCGCGCTGTTGCCCGTGGTCGCGTCGGCCGCGGCCCCGCCGGTGCTCGCGAAGGTTCCAACGGGGCCGGCGCCGTGCGGCGCGGTATCCGCATTCGGCTCGATCTGGGTCGCCGTCTACGGAACAGGGCGACTCGTGCGGATCGATCCGCACAGCAACCGGGTCGTCGCCCGCATTCGGGTCGCCAGGGGAATCTGCCCCGTGACGAGCGCCGCGGGCTCGATCTGGGTCGCCAGCGACAAGACGGACGTCGTCTACCGTGTCGATCCCAGAAGTAGGAGCATCCGCGCGAGGGTGCGCGTTTCCCACTGGCCCGCTCATCTTGCGGCCGGTCCGGGCAAGGTCTGGGTCTCCAGCTTCGAGCACGGGCACGTCACCCAGATCTCGACCCGCACGAACCGAACGACCCGCGTCTATCGCTTCCCGGGGAATCCTTCGGGACTCGCTCGAACGGGCGGAATCCTCTGGGTCGCCTTCGGCCGAGCAGGCAAGACGGTCGCGCGCGTCGACATCGCGACCCACCAGATCACATACATCCCGATCGGCCACGCAGGCGCAGGCTTCCTCTCCGCGGTCGGCGGCTCGCTCTGGACGACCACCTCGGACGGCTATGCCGTGCGCATCAACCCGGGAGACGGCCGCGTGCTGGCGAGCTTCCCGATCCTCGGGACACCCGCCGAGGTCGCCGCGGCACCCGACGGCACGATCTGGATAGCGGAGAAGGAGCGCGACACGATCACGCGCATCGATCCCGGCGTCAATCGGATCGTCGACGTCACATCGGCCGGGGACGGAGCTTTCTCGATCGCCGTCGCCGGCGGCGACATGTGGGTGACGAACTTCGCCGGCGCGGATGTCTGGCGGTTCGCGGGCCGGCGTTAGACGTACTCCTCGCTCTGCGCGTACGCCAGGCGGCGATCGATTCTTTGCTCACGCTCGGCGTCGGGAAGGAACCAGCGTTCTGCAATCGTCGTCGGGACCACGGCCGACAGGACGACCACCGTGACGAGCAACGAGAACTGCGTCTTGTCGATGATCCCCGCGTTCAGTCCGTACAGCGACGAGATGGTCCCGAACGTCAGGCCCGTGCTCATGAGCAACGTCGTGAACGTGGCGTGCCTGCGGTCGGCACGTCGTGCGAGTGGATAGATGAAGCCGATCTTGGGAATCATCTTGGCAGCGAGCAGCACGGCGAGCAGTCCGAGATTTCCCACCACCGCGCCGAGCGACACGTTCATGCCGCCCTTGATGAAGAAGAAGGGCGTCAGGAAGGCAAACGCGACGACACGCATCCGTTTCTGCTCCTCACGGTGCTCCTGGTAGTGGCGGCTCATGACGAGTCCGAGGACGAATGCAGGCAACACGGCGTGTCCGTTCGACGCGTCTGCGAGGACCATCAAGACGAGGAGACAGAGGAAGACGAGCTTGATCTCCGGTTCGATCACGCGGTCCCCGTAGCGACGAAAGAACCAGGGGGCGAGCCGTGGCAGAACCACGATCAGGAGCACCGATGCCGCGAGAAAGGCAGGAAACCAGACATTCGGCTTGATGAAGATCGCCGAGAGTGCAAGTGCGGTGCACAGATCGGTCACGAAGGTCGCGCTCATCAAGAGCTTTCCGACCCCCGTTCCGGTGAGGCCCCGCTCGACGAGGACGGCGTAGACAACCGCGAGCGAGGTCGTGGAGAGAGCAGTTCCGGTGATCAGCGACGCACGTCCACTCCAGTCGAGCGCAAAGAACGCGACGCTCGAGGCGAAGATGAACGGGCCGAGGAAGGACACCGCCCCGATGCCGACGGAGGCGCCGAGCCGGCGCCGCATGTACGCCGGATCCACCTCCATCCCGGCCAGGAAGGTCAGAACGATCGACGCGAACTTGGCGATGAAGTCGAGCCATTCCTGCGACTGCAGGTGAAACAGGTTTCCCGCGAAGACGCCGAGCGTCAATTCCAACAAGGCAACCGTGACGCCGAGCTCGACGGAGAGCATGCTGGCGACGAGGACGATGGCAGCGAGAACTGCTGCGAGCTGAACGGGATCCACGTGACCTCCTACTGATCGTCGTCGGACGTTCGGTAGAGGCCATCAGCCCGCGAGGGCGGTTAGGCGCGAGCCTCATCGCGCTCGCCTCAGGATACAGCGCGCTTGCGGGCTAGTACTTGCCTTTGCCGGCGCGCAGCGCCCGTCCGCGCGCAGCGGACCAGTGGAAGGGGGCCTGGGGGGAACCGGGAGGTTCCCCCCAGAAGCGAACCGGCCGCGAACTGCAGGCGTGACGCGAACACTCGGGTCAGCTCCTCGCTCCTTGCAGCTGTAACCCGCGATGCGCTCGAAACGAAGCGTTTTGCCGGCGGTCTGCGGATCTAGTACTTGCCCTTGCCGCAGCCCGCGAGCACGAACGGCGCAGCGAGCGCCATCAGCAATGTCAGTCGTCTTCGCATGATGATGACTACTGCGAGACCGGACAGACGGATTCGGCTTTCCTGGCTCGGGCCAGGACCCTCGTGTTATCGAGGTCTTAGCCGTTCAGCGAGTTCGGCGATCTCCTCAGCGAAAAATCAGGCATTCAGCGTCCACAGCCGGAGACGATAGAGCGCGGCGATAGTGATCAGCGCGCCCAGAAAGCCGCAAACTCCTCCGGATCGTGGAGGTAGTGGAAGATCCGCACGACGCGACCCCTCTCGACGGCGACGATGACCGCCTCGTGCGAGTCGAGCCGCCGTTCGCCCCGCTCGGCCCGGAAGCGATCCATGATCACACCGTGCCAGTCGCTCGTCGCGACGTCGACGCTGTCGTCGCGAACGGGCCGCCACGTTCCGGACGTGAGCTCGTCGACCTTGCGGCGCAGCTCGGCGATCCCGTCAGGCCCGCTGTGCGCCCCAGATACAACCGTCTCGAGTGGGACGATCCACGCCGCCTTCGGCGCGACCACCTCGGCGAGCGCCTCTCGATCCCCGGCGAGGAAGGCGCCGTAGAAAGCCTCGACCACCCGGCGAACGCCCTGACCGTCCACTAGGTCTGCTTGTACTCGGGTCCGCTGCCGCCCTCGGGCGGGGTCAGCCGACCGCCCTTCGCGCTGATCGCGCCGCACTGGACGCAGTTGGAAGGAGTCACGATCACGCCGCCCTCCGACGGCTCGTAGACCTGCGCTGGGCACATGCGCGTCCAGAGGTCGGCCATGTCCTTCGGAACCTCGCGCCGCACGAGGAGGTGGCTGGGCTGGTCGTCACGCGTCTTGTTGCCCGACGCGTAGACGGACGAGAGCTTGTCGAAGGTCAGTTGCCCGTCCGGCGCGGGATACGCGAGGGCGCGTTCGGTCCGGATGAGCTCGACGTCGGCGTCGCGCTCCGTGCGCATGTCTCCCGGGGGAACGCGGCCCTTCGTGGCCGTCATCATCCCGGCCAGCGCGCCCCCGAGCCAGAACCCTCGTCCGAAGGCCTGGCGCATGTTGCGGACCTCCTTGAGGTCACTCCAGACGAAGCTCTGGGCGAGTGCTTCGTCGTAAGGGGACAGCGCACCCGGTGTCCAGGGCGTCTGTCCCCGCTGCAACGCGGCGAAGGCGGTCTCGGCTGCAAGCGAGCCCGACTCGATCGCGTAATGGATGCCCTTCAGCGCAGGCACGTTGACCAGCCCGGCGCCGTCGCCGCAAATGAGCAGGCCGGGTGCGTGCAGCTGCTTGGGAAGCGCGAGGAAGCCGCCCTCCGGGATCGTCTTCGCTCCCCACTCGATCCGCTCTCCTTCCGCGAGCAGCTTGCGCACGAACGGATGCGTCTTGAGCTCCTGCAGCAGGTCGTGGACGGAGAGCTCGACGTCGCTGTAGTCGAGCCCGACGACCATGCCGAGCGTGAGCATGTCGTCGCCCATCGGGTAGATGAACGAGCCGCCGAACTCGCGGTACGTCGCGGCCGCGCGCAGGGGCCAGCCCAGGGTGTGAATGACGCGGTCAAGCGGCCGCGCGACCTTCCAGACCTCTTTGACGCCGAGTGCCCAGACCTGAGGGTTGGCCCCGCCGAGTCCGAAGTGCTCGAGAGCAACCCCGGTGAGATGACCCTGCGTTCCCTCGGCCAGGACGGTCACGCGGGCGACGACATCAGCGCCCGGCTCGAAGTTCCCGAGCGGCTCACCACCCCGTCCTCGTCCCTTGTCGCCCGTGCGCACTCCGAGGGTGCGACCGTCGGTGGCGAGCAGCTTCTCCGCCGCGGTCTCCGGCAGGATCATGGCGCCACCCGCCTCTGCCTGTTCGGCGAGCCAGCGACCGAGCCCTGACAGGGAAGCGACGTAGTTGCCGTCGTTCTTCATCGTCGGCGGCGTCGGGATCCGGAGGGCGCTTCCTTCCGTCAGGAAGTAGACGGACTCGTGCTCGACCGGCCCGTAGAAGGGCATCTCGTCGATCCGCTTGCGACCCTTGAAGAGCCGGCGGAGCGCACGCGGGTTGACGACCGCGCCGGAGAGGAGGTGCGATCCGGCCTGCTTGCCCTTCTCGAGAACGGCAACCGGAACGTCGCCCAAGCGTTCCTTGATCTCAGGTGCACCCTCGAGCAGCTGGCCGAGGCGAATCGCGCACGCGAGGCCCGCCGGGCCGGCACCGACCACGAGCACGCCCACCTCGATGCGCTCGTCGCTCGGATCACTCGGCGGAGCCACGTAATCCGCCACACGAAACGGCGGTCGGAAATCCGAGGGCTTCGTCATCCGCCTTTGCGCTGCTTCACGAGCTCGGTCAGCTTCGGCACGACCTCGTGCACGTCCCCCACGACGCCGAGATCCGCGAACTCGAAGATCGGTGCGTTCGCGTCCTTGTTGATCGCCACGATCACGCCGGAGCCTTGCATCCCTACCTTGTGCTGGATCGCGCCGGAGATGCCGCAGGCGATGTAGAGCTTCGGCGAGACGGTCTTCCCCGTCTGGCCGACTTGCGCCGCATAGGGATACCAGCCGGCGTCGACGACCGCGCGTGTCGCTCCGACCGCGCCGCCGAGTGCCTTCGCGAGGTCTTCGACGAGCTTGAAGTTCTCAGGCCCGCCAAGACCTCGGCCGCCGGCGACGATCACGGGCGCGTCCTCGATCGAGGGCCCCTCGCTCTCCTCGTGGGCCTGATCGACCATGCGCGCGTTGGTGGAGAAGTCCTCGAGAGCGACCTCCAGATCCTCCACCTCCGGCGATCCTCCTGTCTCGATCGGGTCGAAGGACCCTGATCGGAAGAGCGCAAGGCGCGGCTCGGAGGTCCAGCCGACGTCGGCGTAGACGGAGTCCTGGAGCGCAGGACGCTTGCCGACGAGCCTTCCGTCCTCCTGCGTCAAGTCGACAAGGTCCCAATTGAGACCTGCATCGAGCCTCGCTGCGAGCCCTGCTGCCACGTCGGCCGCAAGCACCGAGTTGGCGAAGAGCAAGGTGTCGATGCCCCTGTCCGCGACGAGTCGCGCGAGGACGTCGACGCGTGGTTGCGGCAGAGGCGCCTCGAGCTGCGGGTCGTCGGCCACGTACACGTTCGACGCACCGAATTTCCCCGCGTCCTCGGCCAACGCGCGAACGCCTGACCCGAGGACGACGCCCGCGACCTCGCCGGCACCGAGTGTCGCCGCCTTCGCCAGGACGCCGAGCGAGCCTTTCGAGAGCTCGTCACCGTGATGCTCGAGGAAGACGAGCATCGTCAAACCAAACGCTTCTCTGCCAGGAAATCGACGATCGCCTGCGCGGCGTTGCCGTCGTCGTCGATCTTCTTCGATTCGCCACGAGCCGGCGGCTCTCCGAGCGCGTACACCTGTGTGCGCGAGCCTTGCTCGCCGGCGCGCTCCGGCTCGACACCGAGCTCGACCAGCGACAACGTCTCCTGCGGCTTGGACTTCGCACCCATGATCCCTTTGAGGGACGGATACCGCGGCTCGTTGATGGCATCCGACACCGCAACCACCGCAGGTAACGGTGCCTCGATCACGTCGTAGCCGAACTCCGTCTGACGTTTGACCGTGACCTTGCCGTCCTCATGCGTGACCTCCGCGGCCTGCGACACGACAGGCAGGCGCAGGCGATCGGCGACGGCGGCCCACAGCACTGCACCATCCGAGTCGCCCGCCTGCTGGCCGAACAGGATGAGATCGGCGCTCTCGCGCGCCAGTGCCTTTGCCAGCGCGTAGCTGGTAGCGACCAGATCCGCCCCGGCGGCAGCGTCGTCGCTGATCAGGACCGCGCGGTCGGCGCCCATCGCCAGCGCCTTCCGCAGGGCATCTTGAGCCCTCGCCGGGCCCATCGAGACGAGCACGACCTCGCTCTCGCCGGCGGCGTCCCTCAGACGGAGGGCTTCCTCGACCGCGTTCGCGTCGAAAGGATTGAGCGCACCCTCGCCGGAGCGGTCGAGCCGCTTGGTTTCGGGATCTATCCGACCGCTCCCCTCGGGGATTTGCTTGACACAGACGGCGATCTTCATGCGCGGAGGACTCTACTCAGGGGTGACCGAGCCCGACACGCTTGGTACTGTCCGACCCTTCGAGCGCGAACCGGAGCGCCCGTTCTCCGATGAGACGCCACCGGACGACAGCCCGAGTGATCCTCTCCGTCGTCGCCGCGATCGGCCTCGGCGTGAGCGCAGCGATCGCGCTCGCCGCGAGCAAGGTCCCGGAGCACATCGTCTTTCCCGTCGTCGGGCGTGTGCAGTACATGGATGACTTCGGCGCACCACGGCCGGGCGGTCCGCATCAAGGCAACGACATCATCGCTGCGAAGAAAGCTCCCGCAGTCGCCGCAGAAGCGGGAAAGGTCAAGTACTGGACGACGTCTCGCTCCGCCGGCTGCATGCTCTATCTCTACGGCGAAAGCGGGACGACCTACTACTACATCCACTTGAACAACGACGTCACGATGAAGAACGACAACCGCGGCAAGTGCGTCAAGGGCACCGCCTACACACTCGCGAGCGGCGCGAAGGTCGCGTCCGGGCAACAGATCGCATACGTCGGCGACTCTGGCGATGCCGACGGCGCGCATGCGCACCTTCACTTCGAGGTGCACCCGGGAGGCGGCAGAGCCGTGAGCCCGTACCCATATCTTCAGAAGGCCTACAAGCTGCTCTTCAGCGCCAAGGCGGGTACGCCCTTCGCGCTGACGCTCACGGGTACGGTCGTCAGCGCCACCCTGGATCGCCTCGTCATGAACGTGTCGACCTCCCAGGCCTGGCCCTCCGCGCTGACGCTCACCAAGCTCAACCGGACGATCGCGCTCGACGTCCCCGAGACCGCCCTCCTGCAGAGCCTCGCATCGGGGACCTCGCGAGCCACGACGAGTCTGACCCTCGCACAGAAGGGCGACAAGGTCGTCGTCTGGACTCAGCCAGCCCCGGCGACGCTCAAGGCCGAGCGCGGGGACGACGACGCCCTCGTCGCGGCCCTGATCCAGCTCGGCTAACGGCCGCGAAATACGGGCTGGCGTTTCTCGACGAACGCCGCGAGCCCTTCCTTCGCATCGGCGCTCGAGAACAGCTCGCCGAACGTCTCGCTCTCCGTCGCGAGGTTGTCTTCGTGGTCACCACCGAGTGCGCGGTTCGCGAGCTCCTTCATCACGCTCAGAGCAATCGGGCTCTTTGCAGCGAGCAACGTCGCAGTCTCGCGCGCCTTCTCGAGCACCGGATCGTGAACGTCGTTGACGAGCCCGATGCGCAGCGCCTCCTCAGCAGCGACGAGGCGGCCTGTGAAGATCAGCTCCTTGGCGATGCCTAGCCCGGAGACGCGTGCGAGACGTTGAGTTCCACCCCACCCCGGGATGATCCCGAGATTCACCTCGGGCTGACCCAGTTTTGCGTTCGTGGCCGCGTAGCGGATGTCGCACGCCAATGCGAGCTCGCACCCCCCGCCGAGTGCGAAACCGTTGACCGCCGCGATCGTCGGCTTCGGCATGGTCTCGAGAAGACGACCGGCCTCATGTCCGAGTGCACCCCACTCCTTTGCGGCCACGACGTCGAGACCGCTCATGTACTTGATGTCGGCACCGGCGATGAATGCCTTCTCGCCTGCGCCGGTGAGGACCACCGCGCGCACCGTCTCGTCGTCGGCAAGCTCGCGCAACCGGTCCCGCAACTCGGTGAGCGTCGCGACATCGAGCGCGTTCATGGCTTCCTGTCGGTCGACGGTGACGACGGCGACCGCGTCCTCGCGCTCGACTCGGATCAAACGGGAACTTTGCCCTTGAGGAAGTTCACGATCTCGGACGTCGGCGCGCCCGGAGCGTCGGTCGCTTGCGGCTCCCTCCCGCGGAGGAAACCATGTTTCCCCCGCGAGCCCCCTTCTTTTGGGTTCGCCTCGGTCCACGCGCCGCTGAGATCGCCGCGCGCACCGAGGAGAAGTAGCGGGGAAACCTCCCGGTTTCCCCTTGCCCCATCCCCACACGCCGTGCGCCCCGACACGGGGACCTCATGCCGGGACCTTTCCTCGGAGGAACTCCACGATCTCGGACGTCGGCGCGCCCGGCGTGAAGATCTCGGCGACACCCTGCTGTTTCAGCTCCTCGGAGTCTTCTTTCGGAATCGTGCCGCCGACGACGACGAGGACGTCGTCCGCGCCGTTCTCCTTCAGCCCGTCGAGGATGCGCGGCACGAGCGTCATGTGCGCGCCCGACAGGATCGAGATGCCGACAGCGTCAGCGTCCTCCTGGATCGCAGTCTCGACGATCTGCTCCGGGGTCTGGTGCAAGCCGGTGTAGATGACCTCCATGCCGGCGTCGCGCAGAGCACGAGCGATGATCTTCGCCCCGCGATCGTGACCGTCGAGGCCGGGTTTCGCGATGACGACCCTGATCTTGCGCGTCACGGGGTGCGAAGTATATGGAGGCGGAGTCGGGAGCTCAGTGCACAGTGCGGTCGAAGCGCAGGTTCCACCGGCCTCGCTCATCGAGATGCCCCGACTCGGGCGCGCCGTAGAGCTTTCGTTGCGTCCGCGTCGCCCCAACCGTCATGCGCGCAACTCGGCGTTCCATCAAGGACGCTTTCGGGAGGCGCAGGAGCTTCGGTGGTGGGCCGAAGGGTCTTAGCGTCAAGTCCGTGGGCTCACGCGGACAATCTGCTATCGCCAGGTGAACGTTGCCGACGTGCTCCAGCGTCAGCACGCCCGGTCGCGGACTCACCGCGCGGACCGTTGCGCCCGTGAAGGAGCGCTTCGTCTGGGCGCAGTCCGCGGTCTGCGTGGTGCCTGTCGTCCCACAGACGCGCTCGGTCGTGTTCGCGCCGCCAAGTGTCACGGTCCCGGTGAGACCGCGGACGACGACGGGCAGGACGCGCCCGCCCGCCAGACGAACGGTCACGGATTTCTTCGTCCGGAACTTGACGTCCCTGATCCCCTCGGTTGTCTCGGTGACAGTGCAGGCGCCATCCACGATGGGTGCCGCGGTGAAGGACCACTCCTCGTGCGCCGTGCCGACGACCGTCAGTCGGAAGAGGGTCGGAGCAGGCGCCGCAGAGGCGTGCGCGGCCACACCGCACACGACGGCGAGCAAGAGCAGAGGAACGATGTATCGCCGCAGACCCTAAAACCCTTGCACATTCTTCCGTATTCGAGAAACGGGTCTGTCTAGAAGACCGGTGTCTCGCGCCGGCGCGTAGCGCCCGTCCGCGAAGCGGACCAGTGGAAGGGGTTCGGGGAAACCGGGAGGTTTCCCCGAAGAAGAGCACGTCAGCACGCTAGAACACGGGTGTCTCGCGCCGGCGCGTAGCGCCCGTCCGCGAAGCGGACCAGTGGAAGGGGTTCGGGGAAACCGGGAGATTTCCCCGAGACGAGCAGGTCAGCACCCTAAAACACGGGTGTCTCGCGCCACACGCCCCAAACGTCTCTGAGCGCGTCGCACATCTCCCCCATCGTGACGTAGACCTTCGACGCGTCGACGATCGGGGTCATCAGATTCCGGCCCTCCCGCGCCGCATCCTCTTTGAGGCGCGCCAGCGCAGCCTCGACCTGTCCTGAATCGCGGCTTGCTCGAAGAGCCTGGACTCGACCGATCTGCTTCGCCTCGAGCGCCGGGTCGATCCGGAGGAGCTCGAGCGGCTGCTCGTCTTCGTGCGCGTACCGGTTGACGCCGACAATGATGCGCTGCCGCTGCTCGACCTCGTGCTGGTAGCGGAAGGACGCTTCGGCGATCTCGCGTTGGAAGAAGTTCTCCTTGATTGCGGGAATGACGCCGCCGAGCTTGCGAATCCGTTCGAAGTAGTCGTATGCCTCTGCCTCGAGCCGGTTCGTGAGGTCCTCGACGTAGTAGGAGCCTCCCAGCGGGTCGATTGTGTTGACCACTCCCGTCTCATGGGCGATGACCTGCTGCGTGCGGAGCGCGAGGCGGACCGCATTCTCGGTCGGCAACGCGAGCGCCTCGTCGAAGGAATTCGTGTGCAGAGACTGAGTTCCACCGAGCACGGCTGCGAGCGCCTCGAGCGCGGTGCGGATGATGTTCACCTCGGGCTGCTGGGCGGTCAGCGAGACGCCGGCCGTCTGCGTGTGGAAGCGCATCAACCACGAGCGCGGGTTCTTGGCGCCATAACGTTCCTTGAGCTCGTGCGCCCAGATGCGGCGCGCCGCACGATACTTGGCGATCTCCTCGAAGAAGTCGAGGTGCGCGTTGAAGAAAAACGACAGGCGAGGCGCGAAGTCGTCGACGTCGAGTCCCCGCTCCTGCGCCGCCTCGACGTACGCGAACCCGTCGGCAAGCGTGAATGCGAGCTCCTGAGCGGCGGTCGAACCGGCCTCGCGGATGTGGTAGCCGGAGATCGAGATCGGATGCCAGAGGGGCATCTCTCGCGCGCAGAACTCGATCATGTCGATCACGAGCCGCATCGACGGCTCGGGAGGGAAGATCCACTCCTTCTGCGCGATGTACTCCTTGAGGATGTCGGTCTGGATCGTCCCGCGCAGCTTTTCGCGCGGCACCCCCTGGTCCTCGCCGACGCAGAGGTAGAACGCGAGCAGCATCGCGGCCGGTGAGTTGATCGTCATCGACGTCGACACCTCGTCCAGCGGGATGCCGGCGAAGAGCGTCTCCATGTCGCCGAGCGAGTCGATTGCGACGCCCTCGCGGCCCACCTCGCCGAGTGAGCGCTCGTGGTCCGAGTCGTAGCCCATCAGCGTCGGCATGTCGAAGGCCGTGGAAAGGCCCGTCTGTCCGTGCTCGAGCAGGTAGCGGAACCTGGCGTTGGTCTCCTCCGCCGTCCCGAACCCGGCGAACTGCCGCATCGTCCAGAGCTTGCCGCGATACATCGAGGGATAGACCCCGCGTGTGAACGGATACACGCCCGGGTAGCCGAGATCCCGGTCGTAGTCGAGGTCGACGTTGTCAGGCGTGTAGAGGGGCTCGTTCTCGAGCCCGGAGATGGTGCTGAAGAGCTCGCCCTCCCGTTCGGGTGTGGCGTCGTAGAGCTCACGCTTCCACTCGGCGGTCGAGTCCGACCGCGCGCGCGGATCCTCGGTGGTGGCCATCCACCTCGATTCTAGGGGCGGAATTCCGTCTGTAGTGCTTCTGGGAGCGTGCCGATATTCGGGGCGTGGAGAAGTTCGTTGCAGTTGTCATTTGTGCCGTGCTCGCTCTACCGGGCGGCGCAGCCGCGTCCTCGCCGGACGATGGGTTGGTGCGGACGGCCTCACGTCTTTCCGGCTTGCACGCTCGGCGTGCGATCCCGACCTCGACGCTGGCCGCCGCGCGCTACGACGCCGCCGTTCGCCGCGCGGCGAATCACGACTATCCGCGCCGGCTTCGCGACGTGGACGCGCGCGCCTATGCACTGCTCGGTTTTGCGCCCCGCGCCGAAGCTCTTCAGCTCGCGCCGTGGCGAACCTCGACGGCGTGGTACGACCCCACGGTCCACAAGCTCCTCCTCCGCGGAACTCGACCTCCGGCCCGCGCTCAGCTGATCAACGAGCTCGTGCGCGCACTCGTCGACCAGAACTTCGGCCTCGGACGACTCACCGAGCTGCGCGCGCGTGACCGCGACGCCTCGCTCGCCGCGCACGGCATCGTCGAAGGGGCCGCGGCCCTTGCTTCGGGCATGCGCGCACCCGCGCTTCGGGGTACGCCGCTCGAGCGCTTTCTCGAGCTCGAGGCGACGGCGGGACCCGGCCCTGGCCGCGCACTCGCAGCTGAGCTTCGGTTCCTCGGCGGTTCGCGCGCAGTCGCGACGGCGCTGCGCAGATTCCCGCAGACGACCGAGCAGCTCTTGCATGTCGACAAGTTCCTCGAGCGGGAACGGGCGCTACCGGTACAGATACCGGCGAACGTCGGGACAGCAAGGCTGACGGCGTCCGAGACCTTCGGCGAGCTCGACGTACGAAACCTTCTGCGCGCATACCGCATCGCGGCTGCCAATGTCGCGGCGGCCGGTTGGGGTGGCGGCCGCCTGGCCCTCTACCTCTCGCCGAGTGGCGACTATACGGCCGCGCTCGTGCTTCGTTGGGACAGCGTCTCCGACGCGGACGAGTGGCGCGCCGCCGCGTCGCGCTTCGTCGCTGCCGCATTCGGCGTCACGACCGCCCGCGACTGCCCGCCGCTCGACCGCTGCTGGTCAGCCGGGACCGAAGTCGGGGCGGGTGCACTGGGGGCGCGGACCGTCCTGGCGGGAGGGCCGCAGGCGGATGCTGTGGCCGCCGCGCTCCTCGGCTAACTCTCAAGCTCAGGGTGAGGCTACGTCTGGCCTCGGAACCCACCAGTCGGGGCCGTCCTCGTCTGTCCATAAGAAATAATGAGGTTTCATTAACCCAGAGGGGGGATTCGCCCAGAATCTCCCCCACTTTTAAGTGACAAAACCCTCAAGAAGGGGCCGCACAAGCGCCGATTCTCCAGCTGGAGCCACGGGCGACACATCGCTCGTGGATGGAGAACATGGCGAGCTTCCCGGACCTGCGGCCCAGACGGCGCTCGGCGAAAGCCGAGAGCACGGCCGTGGCCAGGTCCAGGACGCCGGTTCTCCTCGCGGTCTCCGCCGCGCTCCTTCTCACCGCCTCGTTCGCCGTCTCCGAGCTCGCCACTCTCCGCGGCGCGAAGGCACACGACGCATCGGCATTCCTGACGAGGGCACTCGGTCCGCCGCTGGAACGGGCGCCCCTCGTCAGGTTGCCGGCGCGAGGCGTGCGGGTCGGCATCCGCCACGGCGGCTTCGACCTGCGGACGCCCGAGGGTTCGATTTCGCTCGTCGCGGAGCACACCGGTACGACGCGCTGGCAGCGGTTCCAGCACGGCACACTCCGCGACGTTCCGGTCGGACAGGAAGCCGTCACGATTCACAACGGGATCGTCGAGGAAAGCTTGAGGGTCGTCCATCGTCAGGGACAACGGACGTGGCGTTGGCGCCTCGACTCGAAGCTCGACCCGCGCCTGGCGAACGGGTACGTCGGCTTCTTCGACGGGCAGCGACTCGTCGACCTCCAGATCGAGCCCGTGAAGATCCTCGACGACCAGGGTCACGACATCACGCCGAAGCAGGCGCGCTGGTCAGTCGCACGTCGGGCCGGCACGACGTGGCTCGAGCTCGCACTGAACGACGCCAAGCTGCCGGTCCCGTACACGATCGACCCGGCAGTGATCCGGTCGGCCGGCACCGTCGCGACCGGCAACCCCACCTTCAACGTGGGGATCCCGAGCGGGGTCCAGACGGGCGACCTGCTCGTGCTGCTGGTGGCCCAGGCGATCAACGCCGTCCCCGCCACACCGGCCGGCTGGACGCTCGTCCCGAACTCGAGCGGCGTGGTCGCCGGAGGCGGCACCAAGCTCGGATACGCAACGTTCTTCCGCAAAGGCCTGTCCGGCGACTCGAGCACGAACGTCAGCGTGACAACGACTGCCGCCGGTGTCGCAGAGGTCTTCGTTTACCGCGGCGTCGACACGAGTCTCGCCGGAGCTTGCCCGGGCGCGACCTGCATGATCCGCGACGCTGCTGCCGCTCCGACAGGGGCCAACACATCGGCCACCGTCACGTTCACGACCATGTCGACGAGCACGGCTTCGGAGGAAGTGATCGGCACCGCTGCGGCGCTCGCGAACGCGACCTGGCCGGCGACCTCGACGACTGGAAGTTTTACACGGCAGTCGCCGCAGAACGCGAACAACGGAGCGACGATCAGTCTCGGTCTGTACGACAAGAACGTCGCCTCCGCCGGCAGCGTCTCAGGGACCGTCAACATGGGCAGCAACGTCAAGAACCTCGGCTTCATGTTCGGGCTCACGAATGACACGACGGCGCCGACGAGCGGATCCGAGGCGATCGGAGGCATCAGCCCGGCCGGTGTCGCGTATCAGCCAAGCGCAGGCGGGATCCTCTACTACAACGGCAACGTCGGCGGCCAGTTCACGATCTCCGACCCGATCACGGATGCGCAGTCCGGGCCGGCCTCCGTCCAGTACCCGGCGGTTGCGACCAGCGGCTGGACACATCCGCTCGAGACGGTCAGCACTGGCGCGAACTACACGTCGTCGGCGTACCAGTGGGCGGCAGGCACGCACACTGCTCCTACCGCAGCGGAGCGCACGCTGACCGAGAAGGACAACGGCGACAACTCGAACACGTCGAACGTCGCGTCGATCGTCGACGACTCGACTGCGCCGGCGGGTGGCGCGCTCACGGTCAACGGCACGGCCGGGTCGGGAGCGGGCACCGCCAGCTACGACACAGACGGGAGCTTCTCGATCGACAGTCGCACCGACTACGCGGAGACGCAGAGCGCGACCGC
>JBKPTB010000043.1:0-9762 GCA_046735315.1 Actinomycetota bacterium | reverse complement strand
TCGCTCGTTGGATTGAAGACGACGAAGTGGATCCCGGCAGCGGGGAGATCCTTCATCCCATCCCGACCGGGGCTCGCGCTCCACGCGAACGGGTTGTCGAGCGTGTTGAAGTCGGCGCGCTGCGGCACGGCCGTCCCCCGTCTGTAGAGGGTTCCGTCGTCGGCGACGACGTCACGTTCGAGCCGGGATGCTGTCTGGATGGAGCTGCTGTGGCCGATCCGGCCGTCCTGGTGGAAGTCGCGACGGACCGAGGCGGCCGAGGCGGCGTCGCGGGGGTCCTGAGAGACGGTGACGATTCCAGGCTTCGGTCTGAGGCCGGGCTTGAACGCGGTGTCGACACGCTCCTGGAAGTCGAACGTCTGGTACCAGGAGGCGAGGTCCTCGAACACGTGCGAGAGGTGCATGTGCGTCCCGTTCTGGAAGTAACGACGCGGGCCGAGGTCCACGTAGCCGAGCGTCTCGAAGTTCGCGATCCGGCGCGGGCCCAGCGCAGCCTGCTGGGTGGAGGTGAACCCGAGGAAGAGCTGAGCGTCGTCGGGGATCAAGTCCGCGCCCTCGACACCGGCCGCCTGGGCCATTCGCTTCGCCAGGCTCGGCCCCGAGCGGAAGTCGCTGCCGACGAAGCCACGGCGAATGCTCGTGGCCTGCAGGATCTTCGACTCATGGAACAGCCTGCGCTCTCCGTCCGCGATGTGCGCGCGGACGTCACTGCGCAGGAGGACGGCGACGTCGTTGTCCTCGAGGATCGCGTCGGTGGGATCGCTGGGGAACCGGATCGCGTCCGCAAGCGCATGGACCCTCGCGCTCCTCGTCCTGGAGGCGCGCAGGTCGATGGGAAGATGGAGGTCGGCCTGCTCCGGGACGTGATGCCGGAAGTACGGGAGCCCCCAGGCCACCGTCACCCCGAGCCCCGCCGGCGTCGGTGGGTAACGGCGCTCGAGGTCCACGAGTGCCTCCTCGAGCTGGCGTTGAGCTCCCCTCAGGTCATCGGCCACCACGCGGGCCGTGATGACGGCGTGATGGAGAGGCGGCACCACGACGGCGACGCCGTTGTCGCGGGTGACGGTCACACCGTCGAGCAGATGCTGCTCGGGATGAAGCCGACCTTGACCACGGACAGCCGGGGACTCCGTGAGGCGGTCGACCAACTCGTACAGGCCAACCGCGCCGAGGCCGCTCGTCGCCGCTCCAACGAGTACCTGCCGGCGAGTGAGACGCATCTAGGACTTCGGAGAGACGACGACGAGGCCGGCGAGCATTCGCTTCAGATTGTTGACGACCTGCGCATAGGTGTACGGCGGGGCCACGTGCTCGCTCAGAGAGTAGAGCGAGCCGCTGTCACGCCAGGCGTAGAGCAGGTGCCACTGATCGGCACCCTGGTTCGCCGTGTAAAGACGGGCGGAGATGTCACCCCGGCGCAAGAGTCCCTTCGGATCGGAAAAGCACGGAACGGGCTTGTCGGTGGTGAGGTCGCTGCAGGTCGGAATCTTCGTGTTGCCGGGATAACCGCGAAAGTTCACGTGCACTTCGCCCGACCCCGGCTCGAGCCAGATGAAGCTGACGAGGTAGCTACGGTCGCGGCTGACGGACTCGCCGTTGGCGTAGCTTCCGCCGATCCGGGCGTCCAGCGGGTTGGGCATCCAGGTCGGGCAATAGACGGGCGCGTGAATCCGATTCGCGAGCGCCTGCCACCCGGCTCGCCACGTCGCCGGACAGGACCGCGCGGCCGCCTCCGCAACTCCCTTTCCGTCGTTCGTCGAGCCGCAGCCCGCGCCGAGAAGCGGCGCCAGCAACAGCAGGAGCAGAGGGACGACCCGCGCGATGGCCCCTTTATAGCGCGATGCCGAAGGTGGGACTCGAACCCACACGAGGTTTCCCCCACCGGATTTTGAGTCCGGCGCGTCTACCAGTTCCGCCACTTCGGCCGAGGGCAGAATGGTAGCCCTCGCCCGCACGTTCTTTACGATCGGCCGATGCGCGTCGGAATCCTCACTGGTGGCGGCGACTGTCCCGGGCTCAACGCCGTCATCCGCG
This sequence comes from Actinomycetota bacterium, assembly GCA_046735315.1. Classification (GTDB taxonomy): domain Bacteria; phylum Actinomycetota; class Thermoleophilia; order Gaiellales; family Gaiellaceae; genus 3-1-20CM-4-69-9. Next base: position 7,728 of record JBKPTB010000043.1, on the reverse strand, counting down.
CCGTGGGGCGGCGGGTGATGGTCGGCGGCGGCGAGGTGATCGGCGTGCGCGAAGGCTGGAAAGGGCTGGTCGACGGCATCTTCGAGCCGCTCGGCCCGCGTGAGATCTCGGGCCTCCTCCCCCGGGGCGGCACGATCCTCGGGACCACGCGGACGAATCCGTACAAGGTCGACGGCGGAGTCGAGAAGGTGCTCACGAACTTCGAGCGCGAGGGCTTCGATGCCCTCGTCGCTATCGGCGGCGAGGACACGCTCGGTGTGGCTGCCCGCCTCCACGCCGAACAGGACTTCCCGGTTGTCGGCGTTCCGAAGACGATCGACAACGACCTCTCCGCGACGGACTACACCTTCGGCTTCGATACGGCCGTCTGGGTCGCGACCGAGGCGATCGACCGGCTTCATACGACGGCGGAGTCGCACAACCGTGTGATGGTCGTCGAGGTGATGGGGCGTCACACCGGCTGGATCGCGGTCGTCAGCGGCATCGCCGGCGGCGCGGACATGATCCTCATCCCCGAGCAACCCGTGTCGATCGAGGACGCATGCAAGGAGCTTCGCCGACGGCATGAGCGCGGGAAGGACTTCTCCATCGTCGTCGTCTCGGAGGGGTACGAGCTGGAAGGGCTGGCGGACGGTGACGACGTCGACCAGTTCGGTCATGCGCGTCTCTCCGAGCGCGGCGTCGGCGCCGCGCTTGCGAAGGAGATCGAAGCCCGGACCGGTTACGAGACGCGCGTGACGGTACTCGGCCACACGCAACGCGGCGGCTCACCGACGCCGCGCGACCGGGTGCTCGCGACGAGGTATGGACTGAAGGCGGCGGACCTAGTGAAGGAGGGCAAGTTCGGCCGGATGGCAGCTCTGCACGGAGACGAGATCGTCGACGTGCCGCTTGCGGAAGCGACGGCCCAGCTGAAAACGGTGCCGCCCGACTGGTGGTCGGTCGCCCAGGCGTTCTTCGGCTGATGCCCGCGCCGGCGACACGTCTCTTCGGCGGTCAGACGATGACGCAGGCGCTTCGCCGCGTCCTCGTGCGGCCTCCGAGCGCCGCCGGCTTCGAAGCCTGGCGCGACTACGGCTGGCGTGCGCAGCCGGACCTCAGGAAGCTCGCTGAAGAGCACGAGACCTTCTGCGAGGCCTTGAGTGCGGGCGGCGCTGAGGTCGTTGTGGCGCAGACGAACGTCTCGGGCGATCCGGATTCGATCTACGTCTTCGACGCAGCGCTTGTCGCCGATCGCGGCGCAATCGTGCTGCGATCCGGGAAGGAAGCGCGGCTCATCGAGGGCGCCGCGATCGCGACCGACCTCGAGCAAGCCGGTGTGCCCATCGCCGCGAGGCTCGAAGAGCCGCAGCGTGTCGACGGAGGCGACACGATCTGGCTCGACGAGAGGACGATGATCGTCGGCCGCGGCTACCGAACCAACGACGACGGGATCCACGCGCTGCAGGCCGCGCTCCCGGAGGTCGACGTTCTCGCCTTCGATCTCCCCCATCTGAAGGGCTCGCAAGTGGTCCTCCACCTGCTCTCGCTCCTCAGTCCCCTCGACGAGGATCTCGTCGTCGCCTACCCGCCGCTCATGCCCGTGCGGTTGGTCCAGCTCCTGCACCAGCTCGACATCCGAATCGTGGAGGTTCCGGACGACGAGTTCGAGACGATGGGGCCGAACGTGCTGGCGCTCGCACCGCGCGTCGCCCTCGCACTCGAGGGAAACGACGAGACACGACGCCGCCTCGAGCGTGCCGGCGTCGAGGTCGCCGTCTATCGCGGCGACGAGATCTCGCGCAAGGGCGACGGCGGCCCGACGTGCCTGACGCGCCCGCTCCTACGCGGGTAACCGATAGACGGAGACCCAGGGGCCGGCGCGGCCGTCGCCTGGCTCGAGGTGGTAGACGCGCTTCGCCCGAGCACGCAGCTGATCGTAGAAGCGCGACTCGCGCGGGTAATCCGAACGCGCCGCGAGAACACGGTCGGTGATCGCGCCCGTCACCACGACGTCCTCGACGCCCAGACGACGGAGACGATCGATGTTGCGATTCTCGTCGAACGCCCGCTTCGGTCCCGGCAGCGCGAGGGCAAGCACCCGCAGCCGCGGGAACGACGGCGTCGACGGATCCGCGGCGATCCGGGTGCCGGGGTGGATGTGCTGCTCGACCCAACGCTCGGCGATCACGCGTGTGTCGGTGCGCGTGAGCACCTTGGTATCTCGGATCGACCACGTGAGCGGCACGACCAGCAGGAGAAGGGTGACCGGCGCGAGCGAGCGCATGCGCCCGGCAAGTGCTCCGAGCGGCGGCACGAGCGGGAGGAGGTAGCGGTCGAAGTGAGCTTGGAGCGTCATCAGGTCGACGAAGTACGCGAGCACGAACAGGGCCAGGATGAGATCCACCTTCGTCCGTCGAACGAGCGCCACCACGAGGCCGATCGCGCAAACGATCAACGCCGGCCCGAGACTCTCCCAAAGACGATCGACGAACGCGATCAGCGCGAAGTGGTCGTGCTCGAAGCCGAGCCATCCCTCGCGCGCGAGTCGCTGCACCCGGAAGGCTTCATGCCAGGCCTGCTGCCGATGGACGAGGATGAACGGGCTCGACGCGAAGAACGCCGCGACCGCGATCGCGATCGAAGCCGCCAGCCGCGGCCACTGTTTCCAGCCCGCGACCACCAGCGGAACGAGGAGGAAGACGCCCGGGTACTTGAATCCCGTCGCCAGGCCGACCGCCAGCCCGGCGAGCTCGAGCCGCCCCATGACCATCAGAGTCAGCGCAACCGCCACGCCGAACGTCAGGGGAACGTCGGTCACCGCGACGCGCGAATAGGCGACGTGGATCGTGCACACGGCCGTGATCGCAGCGGCGACGACTCCGGCCGCCGTTCCGAAGGCGCGGCGCCCGAGCCACCAGGACGCGGCGATCGCGGCGAGACCGATGACGACGCCGACGATGCGGGCGGTCAGGTAGGACGGCTCGTCCTGCCACGCCTGGAACGGCGCGTTGACATACATGAGGAGCGAGGGGTAGTCGAACCAGTGCGGGTCGCCGCCGCCGCCGTGCACGAGCTTCCACGCTCGCGGGACGATCGACTGCTCGTCCGGATTGAGCAGGTTCCCGAACGGAAGGCCGTACTGGATGCCCACCGACCGCAACACCGCCGCTCCGGCCAGAATCGCCACGAGGGCGGTCCCGCGACCGCCCCACTGGCTACCCGCCCAGCGGTCGAGCGCGCGAGTGGAGCTAGACCTGCGGCGGGCCGTCACCGACGAGCTCGGCGACGTTCGTCGCGCCGACGACGATGACCGCATCGACCCCAGCCCGCTCGAGCTCGTCCACCTGCTCGCGAGTGGTGACGGGCACGTCCGCAACAGCGAGCTTGCCGGCCGGAATGTCCGGCAGAAGCTCGAGCGCACGGCCGAGTGCCTCCTGCTCTTCCGCGTCCTCGGCGGCGAGCGAGAAGATCTCCGGGTCGAGACGCTGGAGCGCGAGCTCGAGCTCCTCTTCGTTTCGAACCTCGACGACGCAGTCGAGCCCGAGCTCAATCGCCTCCGCGTGCTGACGGGCGAGCCAGTCACCGTCTTCGCCGGCGTCCCCGACCGCGATCAGCCAGGCGTCGGCACCGGCGAACGCGGCCTCGCTGGGCGACCCGGGGGCGCGCCAGAGAATCGGCAGCTCGGTCACGGACCGCAGGTCGTCGACCAACCGGCGCACGGCGAGGGCCTCGGCTCCCTGCGCAGCCGCCCGACGCGCACTGTCCGGATCGGAGACCTCGGCGATCACTGAGATCCCGTCACCCTCGGCGATGGCCTGGCTGAACCGTCGCTCGCTCACCACGGCGAAAGTATCTACTGGCCGACCGGGTGCCAGACGGTCTTGAGCTCGAGAAAGGACGCGATCTCCCACGGGCTCTGAGTGTCCGGCTCCCCTCGGACCACACGCTTGACGTTGTCGGCTGCAGCACGTTCGAGGTCGGCAGAGGCGCCGTCCGCTCCAGTGATGTCGAGCGCATTGACGTCCATGTGCGAGGCGAGCCACGGGGCCAGCTCGTCGGTGTGTCCGGTCAGCAGGTTCACCGCGCCGCCGGGAACGTCCGACGTCGCGAGCGCCTCCGCCAGCTCGATCGCCGCCAACGGGTGGGTCTCCGAAGCGACTGCGACTACAGCGTTCCCGCCGGTCAGCGCCGGCACGACGCGCGAGACAAGCCCGAGGAGCGGCGGCTCCTCAGGCGCGAGGATCGCGACGACGCCGGTCGGCTCCGGAACGGTGAAGTTGAAGTACGGGCCTGCAACGGGGTTGGACGAGCCGAGGACCTGCGCGAGCTTGTCGGCCCACCCCGCGTACCAGACGACCCGGTCCACCGATCGCTCGACCTCCTCGCGCCCGCCGCTCAGCTCCGCGAACTCCGCACTGCGCGTCTCGATCATCTCGGCCAGGCGATAGAGAACCTGCCCGCGGTTGTATGCCGTCATCCCCGCCCACTTGGGGAGCGCCGCTCGCGCAGCGCGAACAGCGTCACGAACGTCCTTGCGCGACGCGAGCGCGACGTTCTGCCCTTCGGCCTCGTACGTGCGCCCGGATTCGGAGCGCGGAAACGCGCCGCCGATGTAGAGCTTGTAGGTCTTCTTGACCGGAAGCCGGTCAGCCATTCCCGCCCTCACCGGTGTCGAACTGCAGGTAGGGCTCGAGTCCGTGCCGCCCACCCTCTCGGCCGAAGCCTGATTCCTTGTAACCGCCGAACGGCGAGCTCGGGTCGAAACGGTTGTAGGTGTTCGCCCAGACGACTCCAGCGCGAAGACGCTCCGCCATCCACAGGATGCGAGAGCCCTTCTCCGTCCAGACGCCCGCGCTCAAGCCGTACGGCGTGTTGTTCGCCTTCTCGACGGCCTCCTCGGGTGTGCGGAAGGTGAGGATCGACAGAACCGGGCCGAAGATCTCCTCCTGTGCAATGCGGTAGCTCTGCGCGACGTTCGTGAAGACGGTCGGTGCGAACCAGTACCCCTTCTCGGGCAAGCGACATGGCGGCTGGTAGATCTCAGCCCCCTCCCGCTCACCGGAAGCGACGAGCTCCTCGATCCGCGCCAGCTGCTCCTTCGAGTTGATCGCGCCGACGTCCGTGTTCTTGTCGAGCGGATCGCCGACGCGCAGCGTCGTCAGCCGCCGCTTCAGCTTCTCGACGACGGGCTCGTAGATCGACTCCTGGACGAGCAGCCGCGAGCCGGCGCAGCACACATGGCCCTGGTTGAAGTAGATGCCGTTGACGATCCCCTCGACCGCCTGGTCGAGAGCCGCGTCGTCGAAGATGATGTTCGCAGCCTTGCCGCCGAGCTCGAGCGTGAGCTTCTTCCCGGTGCCGGCGACCTGGCGCTGGATCGCCTTGCCGACCTCGGTCGAGCCGGTGAAGGCGATCTTGTCGACGCCCCCCGACTCCACGATCGCCGCTCCCGTTCGGCCGTCGCCGGTGACGATGTTCACCACGCCCGGCGGGAGCTCGGCCTGTCGCAGCACGTCCGCGAAGAGCAGAGCGGACAGCGGGGTCGTCTCCGCGGGTTTGAGGACGACCGTGTTTCCCGCAGCGAGCGCCGGCGCGATCTTCCACGCGAGCATCAGCAGCGGAAAGTTCCACGGGATGATCTGGCCCGCGACCCCGACAGGCAACGGCCGGCGATTCGGAAATGCGTACTCGAGCTTGTCGGCCCAGCCGGCGTAATAGAAGAAGTGGGCAGCCGCGAGCGGCAAGTCGACATCGCGGGACTCCTTGATCGGCTTGCCCCCGTTCAGTGACTCGAGCACCGCGAACTCTCGTGAACGTTCCTGCAGGATCCGCGCGATGCGGAAGAGGTACTTCGCGCGCTCGGCCGCCGAAACCCCGGACCAGCCGTTCTCGAACGCCTCCCGCGCCGCCGCGACTGCGGCGTGGACCTCCTCGGCGGTTGCCTGGCCGACCTCTGCCAGTGGTTCCTCGCTCGCGGGGGAGATCGTGGTGTAGGTCTCGGCAGGCTCGAGCCACTCGCCTCCGACGAAGTGCCCGTAGCGCTCGCGCAGCGAGACGATGTCACGCGACTCCGGCGCAGGGGCATAGGCCCATTCCCTCGGAACGGGGGCGCGATCTTGCTTTCGCTCGAGCTCAGTCAATCGTGAAGTAGTCCGGGCTCTGGTACGCGCCGGTCCTCTCCTTCCGCAACTGCATGAGCACGTCGTTCAAGAGGGACGAGGCGCCGAGGCGGTAGAGGTCGGGTGTCAGCCACTCCGGCCCGAGTGTCTCGTGCAGCTGGACGAGGTACTGCACGGCCTGCTTCGCCTGACGTATTCCACCGGCGGGCTTCATGCCGACCATGCGACCCGTCTCCTCGTAGACGTCGCGGATCGCCTCGAGCATGCAGAGCGTGACCGGCAGCGTTGCCGCCCCCGGCAGCTTGCCCGTCGACGTCTTGACGAAGTCCGCGCCGGCCGCCATCGCCAGCAACGAGGCACGCCGCACGTTGTCGTAGGTGCCGAGCTCGGCGACCTCGAGGATGACTTTGAGGTGGGCGTCCCCGGAGGCCTCTTTCACGCGCACGATCTCGTCGTAGACCTTGGCGTAGCGGCCCGAGAGGAAGGCGCCGCGGTCGATGACCATGTCGACCTCGTCGGCGCCGTGGTCGACGACCCAGCGCACCTCCTCGAGCTTCGTCTCGAGAGGCGACTGGCCCGACGGAAACGCAGTCGCGACCGACGCAACCTTGACGCTCGTCCCCTCGACGCGCGCGACTGCCGTCGGGACGAGGTTTGGATAGACGCAGATGGCCGCAACGGACGGCACGCCTGCGTCGCCCGGATCGGGCTGGATCGCCTTCGACGCGAGCGCCGCCACCTTCCCCGGCGTGTCCTGGCCCTCGAGCGTGGTCAGATCCATCATCCGCACGGCGAGCTCGAGCGCGAACACCTTTGCCTCGCGCTTGATCGAGCGTTTCCCGAGCGAGGCAGCACGCTCCTCGAGCGCAACAGCGTCGACGGAGCCGATTCGGGGTAGCCGCGGTTCGAGCGGAAGCTCGAAGCCACGCGGGAGAGCGGGTGCCTTCGCCACGAAAACGAGTGTAGCTCCAGGCAATCTGCGGAAAGCCTGGGCCCAGATGGAAGAGCGTCGGGTACAGAGCTGGATCGAGCTGCAGGAGCTGCTGTTCTCCGAGTCCTGGAACGAGGCACTTGGCCGGTATCGCTCCGACTTCGCCTTTCGCGGCCGGTGGGACGCCTCGGAGAGCCTCGTCACGAGCCTGACGAGGCTGGGAGGCGACTCGGCAACGCTCGAGCGCCATCTCCTGCGGAACTTCCGGAAGTACGCGGCCCGCGACGAGGTGCCGGTCGACTCGGCCTGGAACTGGCTCGCCCTCGCGCAGCACCACGGCTTGCCGACGCGCTTGCTCGACTGGACGTATTCCCCGTACGTCGCCCTGCACTTTGCGACCGCGAAGCAGGAGGCATTCGACCGCGACGGCGCGGTGTGGATGGTCGACTACCTGCGCGCGCACCAAGAGGCGCCGCGCAAGTTGCGTCAATCTCTCGAATCCGAGGGCGCGAACCTCTTCAGCACCGAGATGCTCGGAGCGGTGGCGGACGATCTCGCCGAGTTCGACCGCATCGGCGAGGATTTCGTGATCTTCGTCGAGCCACCGTCGTTCGACGAGCGCATCGTCAACCAGTACGCGCTGTTCTCGCTGATGGCCGGCGCCGGTTCCTCCCTCGACCAGCTGCTCGCCAGGCA
>JBKPTB010000042.1:0-12201 GCA_046735315.1 Actinomycetota bacterium | reverse complement strand
GAGCTCACCGCGGAGGAACAGCAGCGGCAGCAGGACGAGCTCGCTGAACGGATCCCGGACTACGACGTCGTGATCACGACTGCCCTCGTGCCAGGGCGACCGGCGCCGAAGCTCATTCCCGCCGCCGCGGTCTCCCGCATGCGGCCGGGGTCGGTGATCGTCGACCTCGCCGCCGAAGCGGGCGGCAACGCGGAGGTGACCGTGCCCGGGGAGGTCGTCGAGCGTGATGGCGTGACAGTCGTCGGACTGCTGAACCTGCCGTCGTCGATGCCCTTCCACGCGAGCCAGCTGTATGCGCGGAACGTGACCGCGCTCGTGCAGCACCTGGCCCCGAACGGGGAGCTCACGCTCGATTGGGACGACGAGATCACGGCAGGTGCTTGTGTCACGCGTAGAAAGGCGGTTGCTGCATGAGTCACGGTCTCCTGCTCACGTTCGAGATCACGATCCTCGTGCTCGCGATCTTCCTGGGCTTCGAAGTGATCTCGAAGGTGCCGACACTCCTTCATACGCCGCTGATGTCGGGTACGAACGCGATCCACGGAATCGTCATCGTGGGCGCGATGCTCGTCGCCGGCCTCGATCACAAGGACGCGCTCACCACCGTCGTCGGCCTGATTGCGGTGGTGCTCGCGTCGGCGAACGTCGTCGGCGGCTTCGTCGTCACCGATCGCATGCTGGAGATGTTCAAGAAGCGGGAGCGGACTCCGAAGAACGAGTGAACGCTTGAGCCGCGAAGTCACGAACCTCCTCTACCTGGTCACGATCGTGACCTTCATTTTGGCCTTGAAGTTCCTGTCGAGCCCTGCGACCGCCCGGCGGGGAAACCAGATCGGTGCAGCCGGAATGCTCGTCGCGATCGTCGTCACCTTCCTCCAGAAGTCGGTGATGAGCTACTGGGAGATCGCCGTCGGCATGGTGGTCGGCGGCACCTTCGGAGCCGTCGCCGCGCGCAGGGTGCGAATGACCGCGATGCCGCAGATGGTCGCGCTCTTCAACGGCGTCGGAGGCGGCGCTGCAGCGCTGATCTCGCTCGCGGAATTCCACATCCGAACGCCCGACCCGGGCACGCTTCAGTGGGACATCAGCACCTCGATCATGCTCTCCGCGATCATCGGCAGCATCTCGTTCTCCGGCTCCATGGTCGCGTTCGCGAAGCTGCAGGACCTGATCCGCGGGCGCCCGATCGTCTTCCCGCTGCAGCAGGTTGTGAACGGCGCGCTCTTCGCGGCGGTGCTGGCCGACGGGATCGCAATCGCCGCAGGTGCAGAACAGCAGTGGTTGATCTGGGCGCTGGTCGTGGGCGCGTCGCTCTTCGGCATCTTGTTCGTCTTGCCGATCGGCGGGGCCGACATGCCCGTGGTGATCTCGTTGCTGAACGCCTTCACCGGACTGGCCGCGGCTGCGACGGGCTTCGAGCTCGAGAACAACGTGCTGATCGTGAGCGGCATGCTCGTGGGCGCTTCAGGGACGCTGCTGACGATCAAGATGGGCCAGGCAATGAACCGGTCGGTCGCGAACGTGCTCTTCGGTGCGTTCGGCCAGCTCGCGCCGACCGCCGCAGTCGGAGCGGCTGCGGCAGCGGACGGACAGGTGCGCTCGGCGAGCGCAGACGACGTCGCCGTCATGCTCGCGTACGCGAACAAGGTCGTCTTCGTGCCAGGCTACGGAATGGCGGTTGCCCAGGCTCAGCACGACGTGAAGGCGCTCGCGGACGTGCTGGAGGCAAGAGGGGTCGACGTCTCGTATGCGATCCACCCAGTCGCCGGGCGGATGCCGGGACACATGAACGTCCTGCTCGCGGAAGCGAAAGTCCCCTACACGCAGCTCAAGGAGATGGACGAGATCAATCCGGAATTCTCGTACACCGACGTCGCTCTGGTGATTGGCGCCAACGACGTCGTCAACCCGGACGCCCGCAACAACTCGGGCAGCCCCATCTACGGCATGCCGATCCTGAATGTCGACCAGGCGCAGCAAGTCGTCGTCCTCAAGCGGAGCATGAATCCCGGGTTTGCCGGGATCGAGAACCCGCTCTTCCTGAACCCGAACACCGTGATGCTCTTCGGCGACGCCAAGGACTCGATCGAGAAGCTCACCGCTTCCGTCAAGCAGCTCTGAGTGTTCCTGAAGGGACACTTACTACGATCCTCGTGGTGATCGCGAAGGTCCTCTTCTGGTCGTCGCTCGGCGCGCTCGCATGGACTCAGGCCGGCTATCCGGTGTTCGCCGCGGCGCTCGCACGCGTGCGCTCCAGGCCGGTCGGCAGGCGTGATTCCACGCGTTCGGTCAGCCTGATCGTCGCCGCCCACGACGAGGAGGACGTCATCGAGCGGCGACTCGAGAACCTGCTCTCGCTCGACTACCCTCCTGAGCAACTGGAGATCGTCGTCGCCTCCGATGCATCCGGGGATCGAACGGACGAGCTCGTGCAGGCGGTCGCCGCGCGCGAGCCGCGTGTGAGGCTCGTTCGCTGCGAGCGCGGCGGCAAGGTCGCTGCCCAGAACCAGGCCGTCCGCGAGACCAGCGGCGAAATTCTGGCCTTCTCCGACGCGAACGCGCAGTGGCAGCCCGATGCCCTTCGAAAGCTCGTCCGCAACTACGCCGACCCGGAGGTGGCCTACGTCTGCGGAAGCAGCGTCTACGAAGCCGCCGACGGCACGAACCGAGAAGGAACGTACTGGCGCTTCGAAGGCTGGCTGCGACGCAACGAGTCCGCACTCGGTTCGATCACGGGTGGGATCGGCGCCATCTACACGGTGCGCCGCTCGGACTATGTCGACGTCGATCCACGGTTCGGGCACGACCTGGCCTTGCCATACCTGATGGTGCAGCGCGGTCGGCGCGCGATCTTCGACCCGGAAGCACTCGCGTCCGAGAAGCCGTCGCGCGACATCGAGGACGAGTACCGCCGCAAGGTGCGCATGTTCGAGCACTGCTGGCTGATCGTCTTGCGCGGCCGGATGCTGCGCAGGCTCGGCCCCACGTACCTGCTCGAGATTCTCTCGCACCGGCATCTGCGGTACGCGAGCGGCCTCCTTCACCTGGTCTTGCTCGGCTCGTCGATCGCGCTCGTGCGCGAGGGCCTCGTCTACCAGGTCGCACTGGGCGCGCAGCTGCTGCTCCTGCTTGCGGCAGCCCTCGGGATCGGCCTCGCGCGCTACTACGTGCTGGTCACGTGGGCCACTGTCGTCTCGCTCGTGCGATATCTCCGCTTCGGCGTTCCGGCAGTTTGGGCCAAGGCCGAAGGAACACGGTGAACCGCGCGCTCGACGCGGCGGCCGCCGGGCTCGGCCTGGCGGTGACGAGCCCCGTCCTGGCAGCTGCAGCCGTCGCGATCAAGCTCGACGGCGGCGGACCTATCTTCTACCGCCAGCGACGCGTCGGTCTCAACGGCGAAGAGTTCGAGCTGCTCAAGCTGCGCACGATGGAGGTCGGCGCGGAGAACAAGGGCGCGAGGTTCGCCGTCAACGAGGGCGATCCCCGCATCACGCGCGTCGGCCGTTTGCTGAGGCGCCTGTCACTCGACGAGCTGCCGCAACTCTGGAACGTCGTTCGCGGCGACATGAGCCTGGTGGGCCCCCGCCCCACGCTGTCGTACCAGGTCGAGCGGTACACACCGCGACAACGGCGGCGACTCGAGGTCAAGCCCGGGATCACAGGCTGGGCCCAGATCCATGGCCGTGCCCGGCTCCCGTGGGAGGAACGGATCGAGTTGGACGTCTGGTACGTGGAGCATCGCTCGCCATGGCTCGACCTGAAGATCCTCGCGCGGACTCCTCGAGCCCTCTTCGCAGGAACCTACAAGGGCGACACCGGAGGCTGGTCGGCCTGATCCCGTTCTTCAACGGTTCGCAGGTTCGCGAGGCAGTCTCGCCCGAACGCGCAGTCGAGGCGGTGCGCGATGCCTTCGTGGCCTATGCGCGTGGCGAGTGGACGATGCCGCCGAAGGTGTACGTCGCCGCGTATCCGGCGGGCGACTTCCGTGCGATGCCCGCGCTCGGCGCCGGACATGCACTGCTGAAGTGGGTGACGTCCTTCCCCGGAAATCCGGCACGTGGATTACCGACCGTGACAGGGCTCGTGCTGCTGTCGGATGCCTCGAACGGAATGCCGGTGTCGGTGCTGGACGCGGGCGCCGTCACGGCATTGCGAACCGGCGCAGCGGCCGTCCTCGCGGCGGAAACGCTCGGCCGGGCCGATGCGGACACTGCCTCGGTGATCGGCGTGGGCGTCAACGGCCAGGCCGTTGCACGGACGTTCGTCGCCCGAGGCAGGAACGTTCAGCTCTGGGATGTCGACCGCGAGCGCGCGAGGTCTGTTGCCGAGGCGATCGGAGCCGACGTTGCGACACGTCGGGAAGCAGCCCTCGGCGCCGACGTCGTCGTCACGGTCACGCCAGGCCGCGAGGTCGTGTTCGAGGCGGGCTCGCTCCGGCCGGGCCAGCATGCGAGCCTGATGGGCGCAGACGGACCTGGCAAGGCGGAGATCGACGTCGAGGAGCTCGCACGTGTACGCGTTTTCTGCGACGACTGGGAGCAGGGTGTAACAGACGGAACACCCGGCCGCGGTCGGATCTACGCCGACGACTGGGAGCAAGCCTCGCACAACGGAGACCTCGTTCACGCTGTGAAGGCAGGAGTCCTTGGGCGCGGCGACGTGGCCCAGCTCGGTGACGTCCTTATAGGTACAGCGGAGGGTCGTCGGTCGGAGAGGGACATCACAGTCTTCGACTCGACCGGGCTCGCGATTCAGGACCTCGCGATCGCGATCGCTGCGATGGAGCGCGCGGAGGATCTGGACGTACCGCAGCTCGCCTTGTAGCTCGAGCGATTCTCAGGCGGGTGTTGTCGCGTTCTGGTGGTTCTGCGACGAGTCTCCTCGCCCGCTGTCTTTCGCGCTGTTTCTGAGGCGTGGCGAGGCTGAGCGTCGCTGCGAGCTGGCAGGCGGTTGTATGCTCGGGACACACTCGGAGAGGCGGGTCGTGAGCGTTCGAATGTGCGTGGGGTGGCTGGCGATCGCGGCGGGGTCGCTGTTGCTCGCAACGACCGCCGCCGGCTCGGGCTCGACGGGGCCGCTGCTGATCGCGGTGGAGGGCCCACAGACGGGCGCCCAGGCTGCGAACGGGCTCGATCAGCTTCGCGGCGTACGCCTGGCCGTGAAGCAGCTGAACGCGCACGGCGGGCTGTGGGACGGCCGCAAGGTGGCGATCTTCGCGGCCGACGACAAGGCTGACGCGGCGAACGCGAAGGCTGTCGCGCGGCAGGTGATCGCCAAAGGCATCCGGTTCGTGATCGGGCCGTACAACTCATCGGTCGGGATCGAGAACCTGCCTCTCTATCGGCGAGCAAAGGTCCTTCCCCTGTGGATGACCTCTCGTGACGAGACCGCAGGCGTCGGCGCCACCGTTCAGCCTATGAACACGCAGATCGCGCCGGTCGAGCAACGCTACGTGAAGACGGTCCCGGCCAAGAAGGTCGCGATGCTGGTGGACGATACTCCGAACGGCGCCTTCACGAAGGGGATGGCCGAGCGGTTGCGGACTGCGCTCGAGCGGGACGGCGCTTCCGTGACCTGGACCTCGGTTCTGGAGGCGACCGATCCCGGGGCGACGGGTAGCTACTACGCCGACCGGGTGGCGGAGGCGCTCAGGTCGACGCCCGACCTCGTGTACGTCAGCACCTACTTCCCGGCAGGAACCCAGATCGCCAAGGCGCTCACCGCGTCCGGCACTACTCCACACTGCCTGATGGGGCTCGCGAACGTGGACAACGGCTTCCTCGCCAATGCGACGCTCGCTGAGGCGCAGCGGTGCGTCTTCAGCGGGGTCCCCGCCGCGACCGAGATGCCGTCCGCCCGGACGTACGTGCGTCAGTACCGTGCCGCCTTTGGCAAGACGCCCGGGGTGTGGGGCTCGTTCACGTACGACTCCGCCAGGATTCTCTTCGCTTCCATCAACCGGGCGAAGAGCTACGGCTTCGCGGCCGTCGAGCGGCGGCTGCGCGCGACGCAGGGTTACCGCGGGGCCACGGGCACGATCACGATCGACCCCAAGACCGGGTATCGCGTCAATGCGCCGGTCAGCATCCTCCGTGTCGACAGCCGCAAGCGGTTCGTGATCGCGAAGTAGCGTCGCCCGCTCAACGCCTGCGAACGGGACGGACGTTGGGGGCTAACGTTGGAAGACTCCGCTTGCGCTGGCCGCGCTCACACTACCGCGAGAGCAAGAGACCCCGGTCCGGATGCTGCTTGCACTGGCCACGAACCGGAACGTCTACGCGGCTGGGGGGCGACCTGACGCAGTGACGGATTCCATCACTGCGTACCTCGTTGCCCGCAAAGCCGCGCGCTTGTTCGGCGGAATGCGGTTCGATTGTCCGTCAGCAAATCTCCTCACCCGCCGTCGCCCCGGAGATGGAGCCGCGAAAAGTCAGCGCGGGGTCGGCGACTCCCAGGGCGTCGTGATCTGCGGGATCTGCGACGCCTGGGAGCAGGCTTCCCACAATGGCGATCTGGTGCATGCGGTTGACGCCGGACTACTGACACGGGACGACGTCGCGCAGCTTGGCGACGTGCTTATAGGTACTGCAGACGGCCGAGAGTCGGAGAGCGACATTACGATCTTCGACTCGACAGGGCTCGCGATTCAGGACCTCGCGATTGCGCTCGCTGCGATGGAGCACGCGGACGAGCTCGACTTGCCACAGCTCGACTTGTAGTCGAAGGTCGCCCACTGGTGGTTTTGCGACAACCCGCCTCGCCCGCTGCTTGACCTTTCGTAGCGATGGGATCAAGCTGTCCCGGTTAGGGCCAAGGATTGCGGCAGGCTCGGGTTCGGCTGCAACCTCCGGGAGAGGGAGGCAGGTCAGACATCTATCTCGTCATCGCCGTCACGTGAGCTGCGGAGGAGGAACGATGCATGCATTCCGCCTACACAAGCCGATCGCCTTCGTGGGTGCTCTCTGCGCCCTCGTGCTGGCGATCGTCGGCGTGGCCGACATGGCGCAGGGCGCCCGGACGGCGCTGCCACCCGGCAACACGGTCGCGCAGTGGAACAAGATCGCCGAGGACACGGTAGTCGGTTCCGGCGCGTTTCAGAACGAGGGCTTGATCTACATGGCCTACACATCGGCGGCCGTCTACAACGCGGCCGTCGCCATTGACGGCGGCTACGAGCCGCTGCTGGGCTCGACGCTGACGGCGCCGGCGGGCGCCTCGGTCGACTGCGCGGTCGTCGAGGCCGCCTACCAGACGCTTCACTTCTACTTCTCGACTTTCCCGGCGCTCGTGGCTACGCTCGACGCCGACCATGCCGAGGCGCTTGCGAACCTCGGCGGCTGCACCAGTGACGGCGGTGCTGGCACGAGCGTCGGCTCGGCGGCGGCCAGCGAGGTGATCTACGACCGCACCACGGGACCGAATCCGGACGGGCGGATGACGCCCATTGGGACCACCTCGTCCTTCCCGACACTCACGCCGGGACCCGGGGTCTGGCGGCTCACGCCGCCGTTTGCAGGTCCCCAGACGCCGTGGGTGGCGAACGTGCGGCCGTTCATCCTCCAGAGCGCGGCGCAGTTCTTGCCCGACCCGCCCCCGTCCCTCTCCAGCAACGAGTGGGTCGAGGCCTTCAACCAGATCAAGAAGTACGGCGCAGCCACGGGGAGTGCACGGACGCAAGAGCAGACCAACATCGCGCTGTTCTGGACGGCGAACGTGATCCGCCAGGAGAACATGACCGTCCGCGAGATCGCTGCAGCCCGTAGCCTCGACCTGCTCCAGACGGCACGGCTGGCCGCCATGGTCAACGTGCTCGGAGCCGATGCACAGATCTCGGTGATGTACGCCAAATACCACTACCTGTTCTGGCGGCCGGTCACGGCTATCGACCCGAGCGCGGTGACAACCGACGGCTACGGTCCCGTGCCTGGTTTCGACGACGGCAACCCAGCAACCGTCGAGCAGCCCGGATGGCGGCCGCTCGTCACTACGCCCAACCACCCCGAGTACCCCGCAGCGCACGGCTCGATCTCGTCCGCGACGGCCGAGGTCTACAAAACGTTCCTGGGGACGAACCAGATCAACCTCGACGTCCACGGCTTCGACCCCGCGGGCACGCCCGGCAACCTCAACGCGGTACGAGAATTCGACATGCCGAACGATCTCCGCAACGAGGTGATCTACGCTCGGCTGTGGGCGGGGCTGCACTACCACTTCTCTGGCGTAGCGGGCGTCGTTCTGGGGCGCAAGGTCGCGAAGTACGACCTGATGAACGCCTTCCAACCGACCGGCTAGGAAGAAGTTCGACGCGCTCTCGACGGCCCGCTTCGGCGGGCCGTCGCGCGTCTAGCTTCCGCGTCTCCGGCGCCCATTGGGGGAGGCGCCCGGTAGCGGGCTAGCGGATGGGGCGGAACTGCGAACCGACGATTCATCTCGTCCGGCCGGGATGATGCGCAGGACCCGGAGGGCCGGGAGGCTCACGGACATGGCGGACCAACATGCCCCGGTGAGCGTGCCGGCGAGCGCGGTCCCACGGGAGGAATCCGGTGGGGATCATCTGCTCGCCGTGCTCCTCGCGATGGCGATGTTCGTGCTCGTGGTCGACACGTCGTTGATGAACGTGTCGATCTCGGCGGTGGTGCGTGACCTCGACACGACCGCGAGCGGTGTGCAGTCGGCGATCGCACTCGAGGCGCTCGTGTCGGCCGCGTTCATCCTCATCGGCAGCAAGATCGGCGACCTGATCGGCCGAAAGCGTGCCTACGTTCTCGGTCTGCTCGGGTACGCGGCAGGTGCGCTGTCGATGACGCTGTCTCAGAGCCTCGTACCGATCATCATCTTCTGGGCGATCCTCGGCGGCCTCGGCGCCTCGCTGCTGCTCCCGGCGATGCAGTCCCTCATCCACGGCAACTTCGAGGGAAAGATGCAGCGGAAGGCATATGCGCTCGTCGGGGCCGCCGCCGCGATCGCCGCTGCCGTCGGGCCCTTGATTGGGGGCTTCATCACGACCTACCTGTCCTGGCGGGTCGCGTTCTTCGGGGAGGTCGTGATCATCGCGATCGTGCTCGCGGGCAGCAGGCGCGTTCACGACGTGCCGTATACGGGGTCGCGAGGTGTGGACGTGGTCGGCGCGATCCTCTCGGCCGTCGGAATGGGCGGCGTCGTGCTGGGCATCCTTGTTTGGCAGGAAGGTGGAGATGCCGTCGGCGCACTGATCGCCGTCGGGGCGGTCGCGCTGGGATCGCTCGTCTGGTGGCTCCGACGCCGCAAGGGCGAGGGACGGCCGGCGCTGCTCGACATCGGCCTCTTCTCGTCGAAGTACTTTCGCCTCGGGGTCTCCTCTCAGACGCTCCAGCAGATCTCCCTCGGCGGGATGATGATCGCGCTTCCGATCTATCTCCAGATGGTGCTCGAGTACAACGCGCTGGAGGCGGGCCTGTCGCTCGCGCCCCTGTCGCTGAGCATGTTCGCCGTTGCGTTGCTCGCCGGCAAGAAGGCCGGCAATCGCAGTCCGAGCAGGATCATCCGAGCGGGGTTTCTGCTGCTCGTCGTCGGCGTCGCCGTCCTGATTCCCGTCGTGCCCCGCGCTCACTCCGGCTGGGCTATGGCAGTCCCGCTCCTGATCGCCGGCTGCGGCCTCGGCCTGCTCGTCTCGCAGCTGAACAACTACACCCTCTCTCCCATCGAGGAGGAGCGCGTCAGCGAGGCGGCCGGCGTCAACTCGGCTGGTGGCTCGTTCGGCCTGTCCTTCGGGCTGGCGTTCGCCGGTGCGATCATGCTCGCGTCGCTGTCGCTCGTCTTCACCAACAAGGCCAATTCGAGCGACGTTCTCACGCCCGCCCAGCAGGACCACGTTTCCGACCGCCTCGAGCAGAACGCCGAGGTACTGACCAACACCGAACTGGAGAAGCTGCTCGCTCACCAAACACCTGCCGTGCAGAAGGAGATCCTTCGGATCAACACCGACGCTCGGCCGGTCGCCCTTCAGATCGCGCTCCTGGTGCCGCTTATCGCGGGACTACTCGGCCTCGTCAACGGCTTCCGAATGACGCGGTTGGCCGATCCGAAGCCGTCGGCCGCCGCCGAAGGATTGTTGGTGGGCTGACGACGCCAGACTTCCTCTAGCTTCCAAGGCATGAAGTTGGAGATCACGCCGATGAGCCAGGCAGACGCCGTCGCGATTGCCGCCTGGCACTACGCTCCGCCCTACTCGTTCTACGACTGGACCGCAGACAGCGACGATGCGGCGCTGCTACTCGATGCGGAGAGGCGTAAAGGCCGGTTTTTCTCGGCGTTCGACGAGGATTCGTCGCTGGTCGGATACTTCGAGCTTCAGGCGAAGGGCGACGAAGTCGTCATCGGCCTCGGCTTGCGCCCCGATCTCACAGGAATCGGGCTGGGCCGCGAGTTCGTCGAAGCGGGACTGCTCTTCGCTCGGGAGAGGTTCAGGCCGACTCGGTTGCGCCTCTCCGTTGCGGCGTTCAACGAACGAGCGATCAAGGTGTACGAACGAGCCGGCTTCACCGTCACGCACGCCTTCGATCACGAGACGAACGGTGGCGTCCACCGGTTTCTCGAGATGACGCGCCCTGCCTAGCTGACGAGGGTGCCGCCCCAGGACGCCGGATCGACGTCTGCGATCGACTCCGAGAACGTCCAGCGGTGACCGCCGAGGTCCTCGGCGCTGTATTGCCTTTCCCCGTACGGATAGTCCGTCGGCGGCCGCAGAATGCGAGCCCCGCCCTTCATTGCCTGTTCGTGATGACGATCCGCGTCGTCGACACGCACGAGCACCGCATGTGTCAGGGCAACGGGCCGGTCACCGGCGGTCTTGTCCCGCTCGATCACGATGAGGGCGCCGTCCCCGAAGACGAGCTGCACGCGGTGGTTGCCAATTTGCAGGCGTTGCGTGAAGCCGAAGGCATTGCAGAGCCAGTCACTTGCCTCGACGACGTCGTCGTACCCGAGCTCAGGGATGACCGACGCTGTCGGAACGGATCGATTCTGGATCACACACCGACCTCCTCTTCTCGTCAACGTCTGCGAGTGTACGGTGATGGCTCGACTGGAAGTCGTTCGCTTCACGGACGCACACCTGGAAGACGCCGGCCGTCTCCTCGCCGCTCGACACGCACGCCACCGCGAGGCGGAGCCTCTCTTGCCCGAAAGGTTCGAGGAGCGGGACGCTGCGAACGACGAGGTCGCCAAGGCCTGGCGGGCCGAGGGTGCGTCCGGCGCGGCGGCCCTGCGAGCAGGACGACTCGTCGGTTACCTCATCGGCGCGCCGCGCGATCCCGAGGTCTGGGGCGAGAACGTCTGGGTGGACCTGGCCGGACATGCAGTCGAAGAGGCGGAGGACATCCGCGACCTGTACGCGACCGCTGCGGCTCGCTGGTTCGACGACGGACGCCGACGCCACTACGCACTTGTTCCGGCACACGACTCGGAGCTGATGGACGCGTGGTTTCGACTGGGCTTCGGCCATCAACAAGGACACGGCATACGGGAGGTTCCTCCGCAGACGGAAGTCCGCGCCCCCGAGGGCTTTGAGATTCGCGAGCCGCGGGAGGAGGACATCGACCAGCTCGTGCCGATCGACCTGGCACTGCCGACGCACCAGGGCAGCTCGCCCGTCTTCTCCACACGGCCGCTTCCCACCCTGGATGTCGTCCGGGACGAATGGCGCAAGACGCTGGCGGGTGACGAAGAGAGACTGCTGATCGGCTGCCTCGACGGCAAGCCCGTCGCATGCTGGTCGATATGTGCGGCCGAGCGCTCGAGGCACTACAGCGGCCTCGGACTGCCCGAGCGCGCGAGCTATCTCGCGTTCGCGTCGACGCTGCCCGAAGCTCGCGGCTCGGGCATCGGCGTCGCGCTCACGGAGGCGTCTCTCGCCGCGGCCGCCGCGGACGGGTACGCGACCATGGTCACCGACTGGAGGGTGACGAACCTCCTGGCTTCACGCTTCTGGCCCAAGCGTGGTTTCCGCCCGGCGTTCTACCGGCTCTACCGCTCGATTCCCTGAGACTCGCTCAGGTGGCGACGCGCGGTAGAGCCCGTCGGCTTCCGCGGCCACGCCGGCAAGCTCCAGCTCGGCGAGCACGGCAGCGATCACCGCCGCTGTCAGTCCGCTCGCGCGCACCAGCTCGTCCACTGTTGCCGGCAGGCGGTCGAGGATCGATGCCGCGACCTCGCTGATCCGAG